>JAPVVU010000114.1 GCA_028571885.1 Gammaproteobacteria bacterium
GCGGGTGGTGGTGATCCTGTTTTGTTTCAGCATTTATTCTGGTTCTTTGGTCATCCTGAAGTTTACATCTTATTGCTGCCTTCCATCGGCGCTTTATCACATGTCATTCCGGCTTTTTCAAGAAAACCATTGTTTGGCTATAACTCTCTAGTGGGTTCAATGTTTATTATTGCGACACTGGGTATGGTTGTCTGGGCTCATCATCAATACACTATTGGTATGTCTCTTGGTGCGGTCAGTTATTTTATGATAGGAACTATTTTGATTTCTATACCCGTCGGCCTGATGATTCTAAATTTTGTAGCAACTATGTGGCGTGGCTCTATGACCTTTGAAACCCCCATGTTGTTTGCCATTGCCATTGTTATTATGTTTACATTTGGCGGTCTGACGGGTGTTATGCTGGCCGTAGTTCCTGCTGATATGCAGTATCATGACAGTATGTTTGTGGTGGCCCATTTCCATTATGTATTATTGCCCGGTGCTTTATTTGGGCTTTATGCAGGTATCTTTTTCTGGCTGCCGAAATGGACGGGCAGGATGTATGATGAAGCTATGGGCAAACTCTTTTTCTGGACCACCATTATAGGCTTTAATATTACTTTCTTCCCTCAGCATTTCCTCGGCCTGGCAGGAATGCCCAGACGGATAGTTGATTATAATGTGCAGTTTTTAGAATTCAATGTGGTTTCCAGTATTGGTGCTCTTATCTTTGGTCTGAGTCATCTCATACTGCTTTACATTATTGTTAAAACAGTCTGGGGTAAGGACTCTGAAGAAACCTTATCGACCAATGTTTGGGAAGGTGCAAAAGGATTAGAGTGGGAGTTACCAACACCACCGCCTTTTCATAGCTGGACAACGCCGCCTGCTATTAAATAATCACTTTATTTTGGCTATGTAATATAAACAAAATGTTCCCTGTATCCTCTGTTCATGCATTATGGATATAGAGATGCAGGGAATGATAATTAAGGAAACACTATGGATAAAGGAACACAAAATGTAGTACTTGCCTGGTTGCTGATAGGTTTAGTCTTTTTTGTTATGTATAGTTCTATGACTTATATCTGGTCGGCTCTTGAGATAGCTAAATAATTTTGACTACTATTAATAGTAACGAGCAGCTGATAAAAAAAAATACTAAAACGCTCAGATGGCTTATTCTGATTGTTTTGGGCATGTTTGCTTTTGCTTTTGCTCAGGTACAATTATACGGTTTGTTTTGTAAAGCGGTTGGCGTAAATTCTTTAAGCTCAAGACAGAAGATTGATAATTATTCGAGCAGATTAATTGCTAATGAGATTAAAAACCAAAAAATTACTGATAATAGAATAATAACTGTCCGTTTTGATGCGACAGTCAATGAAAATTTACCATGGTCATTTGTTCCGGTAGAGCGGAAAATTACTGTACACCCTGGAGAATTAAGAAAAATAACATATAAGGTAAAGAATCTGACAAATGAAGTTATAACAGGGCAATCAATTGCTAATGTGACACCATGGCAGGCAGAACCTTTTCTGTCAAAGCTTGAATGTTTTTGTCACACAAAACAGACACTGCAGCCCGGTGAAGAAAAAGAGATGCCTTTGTTATTTACATTGTCTGAAGATTTGCCGCAGGAGATGAGAACGCTTGTTGTTTCCTATACCTTTTTAAATGCAGAAAAAGAATCTGCAAGAAAATATCAGAAAAAAATATAAGTCTATTGCTGTCAAATTACAACGAACTACAAAGACAGTCACTAAATAGGTTCTTTATTTAATATTTATCCGAAGAGGGAGGATAATAGATGTCTGTACACCACCATGAAGACACTTACTTTATACCGGAGCCCAGTAAATGGCCGTTTATAGCCATGCTGTCGGTATTAACGCTGCTAATAGGGGCAGCACTATCGATCCATAGTTTTGCTATTGGTCCTTATACCGCTGCTGGTGGGTTTCTTCTTTTACTTTTTTTGTTCTATGGCTGGTTTGGCGATGTCATTGATGAGAGTCGTTCAGGCTGTTATAACAAGCAGGTTGATCGCTCATTTCGTATAGGGATGATGTGGTTCATCTCATCAGAACTTTTTTTCTTTTTATGTTTCTTTGGTACTTTGTTTTATATTCGCATGTTTGCTCTACCATGGTTGAGTGGCGAAGGTTATTTGGGCAGCACTAACGAGCTTTATAATGGTTTTCAGGCAGTATGGCCAACCAGTGGACCCCAGAATGTTGAGTTTACATCAATGGGTGCTCTCGGTGTACCATTGATAAATACCATTTTACTATTAAGCAGTGGTGTCACTATTACCTGGGCACATCATGCACTTAAACAAAATAATCAAAAACAGCTGATTTTGGGATTGATGGCAACGGTTACTTTGGGACTGGTGTTTGTCGGTTTTCAGGCATATGAGTATATACATGCTTATTCAGAGCTTAATCTGACACTTAAAACGGGTGTCTATGGTTCGACTTTTTATATTTTGACCGGGTTTCATGGCTTCCATGTCATTCTCGGGGTGACCATGCTGATTGTTATTACTGTACGTGCCATGAAAGGACATTTTTCACCGGAAAAACACTTCGCCTTTGAAGCGGTTGCGTGGTACTGGCATTTTGTTGATGTCGTCTGGTTAGGACTGTATTTGTTTGTCTATTGGTTATAAGCTTTTAATGTAAAGGTATCCTGATGAGAGTGAGTAGCCAATGGTGATTAATGAATGTTGGGTTGTATCAGTCCGGTAAAATATCCGATTACTAACAAAATAATTAATAATACCGAAAGAGAAATGCGTACTTTTAGTGCAGTTACCATTTTTTTACTGTTTTTCTCATCGTCGGTAGTAAGAAAAAATAATGCAAAAGCCAGGCTGATGAGAACAGCTAAAAACACAAAGGCGAAAAATATTTTAAACAATAAAGACAAGATAGTTTCCTCATTGATAATAAATGTTTTACAGGTCTGTTAGTTTAGCACAGGATTTCAATGTTACTACCTTTCACTAAAAATAAATATTATTTTAAGCCGGGAATATTTTTAACCCTATTTTTTATATGTGTTATTGTTCTTTTTTATTCGCTGGGTGTATGGCAGCTTGAACGTGCAGACGAAAAAAAAGTACTTGCTGCTCAGATTGAACAGCGATTGTCTCAGCAGACGATGATCCTTAATGATACGAATATAGAACAATTAATACGACCAGATATTGCATACAGAACTATTACATTGAATGGTAAGTTCGATACCCGGGAACAATTTTTTATTGATAATAAAAAATATAATGGTCGTGCCGGCTATCACGTGATTACGCCCTTTAACATTGATAATACTCAGCAGACAATCTTAGTTAACCGGGGTTGGGTTGATTCTGGCGGTAACCGAAATATTTTACCAGAGGTAGTAACACCTTCTGAACTTATTACACTTGAAGGCCGATTGAGCAATCCGGTTACAGCACATTTTCGACCTGGAATATCTCAGCCTGCTGAATCTTTGGGTGGTATCTGGCTTTATATTGATTTAAATTTTTTTAGCGGCTTATCGGGCACACCAGTAGCTCCTTATATTCTGCTGTTAAATAAAGAGAATCAATTTGGATACGTTAGAGAATGGCCTGAATTTAAAGCAAATACAGAAATGCATGTCGGGTATGCTATTCAATGGTTTACTTTTGCTTTGTTTTCATTACTGGCTTACCTCTCTATTGGAACAAAAAAGCGCCGGAATAATGACTGAGCGCAATAAAACAACAATTGGAATAAATACTGTATGACTAATTTGTCTGATACTAAACAACCTATTAATAAAAGCAATGTTTTGACATTCTGGATGATAGTTCTGGTTTTTGCATTACCTCCTATTGCAGCCTATTTTATGTACTATTCGGGGGTTATGCCCGAAGCGCGCATGAATAACGGTATATTAGTGCAAGCAGAAGAATTTCCTGATCTTATGCTGCAAACAATTGATGACAAGTCTTATACAGTGAAATCAAATAGTGGAAAATGGACGTTACTGATGTTGACCGGTTCTTCTTGTGATGACTTATGCAAAAAGAATATTTACTTAATGCGTCAGGTACGGATATCGCTGGGTAAAGACAGTCATAATACTGAACGACTTCTTATTATTACTGATACTCATGTTCCTGCATTCGAGGCGTTGACTGATTTTTTACAGGACTATCCTGGTATGCCGGTTGTTACCGGAAATCAGTATGATATACAGACGCTAAGCAAATTTCTTGTTTCAGCGGCAGGAGATACTAAAAATAAAGTATTTCTTATTGATCCAAACGGAAAGCTTATGATGCATTATGCACAGGAGCTTCAGCCAAAAGATTTATTAAGTGATCTAAAACGATTAATTCTGGTTAATTCGAATGATCTTGCAGACAATAATACTAAGTAAGGAATTTAAGATGGAAATAGCAAGCCAAATACCTCTAACGACAAGCGCTAAAGCCTATTTTGAAACAACCAAGCCTAAGGTGGTTGCCTTATTGGTTTTTACAGCCATTGTTGGAATGCTTTTGGCTTCACCCGGCGTTGTACCACTAGATGTTTTATTTTTTGCTTCATTGGGAATTGCTCTGGCTGCTGCATCCGGGGCAGCAATTAATCATGTTGTTGATCAATATATTGATGGGGTTATGGGTAGAACTAAAGGCAGACCGCTGCCAACTGGGACTCTGAGTTCTCAGTCTGTATTGCTGTTTGCCTTGTTTTTAGGTGTACTGTCTATGTTTATATTGTCTTATACAGTCAATATTTTAACAGCCCTGCTGGCTCTCACCGCTTTAATTGGTTATGCAGTTATCTATACGATGTTTTTAAAACGTCATACACCCCATAACATTGTTTTAGGCGGCGCTGCTGGTGCAATGCCGCCCGTATTGGGCTGGACTGCAGTGACAGGCGAAATTAACTCAGAAGCACTCTTGTTGTTTTTAATTATTTTTATCTGGACTCCGCCTCATTTTTGGGCTCTGGCTATCAGAAGAAAAAATGACTATGCAAAAGCAGGTTTACCAATGTTACCGGTTACCCATGGTATTGCTTTTACTAAATTGCAGATATTGCTTTATACTTTTATGCTTCTGGCAGTCTCTCTTTTCCCTTTTGTCACTCAAATGAGTGGTTTGATTTACTTATGCGGCGCATTATCTCTGGGTATAGGATTTATATTTCATGCCTATCGTTTATTCAAAACAGAAGGTGATACATATGCAATGAAAACATTTGCCTATTCCATATTCTATCTTGGCTTGTTGTTTGTTTTTTTGTTGACTGATCATTATGCCAGAGTACTTTATCATTCTATGAGCTCAGTATCTTAATAAGCTTCAGTATTTATTTCAAACTGCCCTTAAATCTTATTTGAGTGTTATATCACTCAAATAAATTCAAGCATGTTTAGTGCTCTGAATAAGTGTGGTTCTTGCCTGTGAATTATTTGTCTTCACTGCGACAGGAAATACCGTCTCAGCGTTTTAAACGTCCCTTGTATTTACCTTCTGTATCATATATTTTACCTTCGCGGATGAAGCCTTCAGAATTGCCATTCTGATCAAGAATAGATTGACCTCTTATCTGACCGGTAAATTTTCCTTTTGCATCATACATTTTTCCTTCAGGGGTGATCATTCCCGTATATTTACCCTGGTCATTGTAGATTTTTCCCTCAAATATTTTTGAATCTAAAGCACCTTTTTTATCAATAATCTCAATTGCCTGAACAGAGATGCTCATAAAAACTAATAGTATAATAGTAATAGCAGGATGTATTTTTTTCATAATAAACCTCATAATTTTTAAGATACATTTGTTTATCCCACATAATATCACTTTTTAAGGAGTGCTCGTGCATTTATTTACTCACTGGGCTGTTGCCATGCCTCATATTAAATTTAACCGCTTTGTAACCAGACACACAGATAATACCCGAGTATTTATATAAGATATTGCTAATATGTAAACTGTTAGGAAATATTATCATGAAACAATTTACCACGTGGTCACCTCTGCACTTTCTTGCATCTCTTGGGGCTGGAGGTATTGTCGTCAGTTTTTTTATGTACCTGTTATTCTGGATACCTCATCCTGAACAACCAATCCCCGTGTTTAATGACTGGCTATCTTATATGCAAACTGCCAGTCTGGGCGGACAGGGGATGATCATTATTGCTCTGGGAGGTATTTTATTGTTTAGTTGGCTGCATTTTCACCTGTTATTTTTAAACTTTAAACAATATCATCATTTTAAAGCAAGCGGTGGTGTTGAAAAAATTACCGGCAGCAACGCTCATACTCAGTTAATGGCAATACCATTGACCATCGCTATGAGCATCAATGTCAGCTTTATTATTGCAGCGGTGTTTGTGCCAGGCTTATGGGATATCATTGAATGGTTATTTCCTGTTTCAATGCTGGTATTTGTGATACTGGGTATTTGGGCTAGCCGTATCTATCTGAGCTTTTTCAGTCACGTGCTTCAGCATGGTAATTTTGATAATACTGCTAATAACTCATTGGCTCAGCTGTTACCTAGTTTTGCATTTGTTATGATAGGCGTTGGGCTTTCTGCGCCCGCGGCAATGAGTCATAATGAAGTAGTGATAGGGATCAGTTATATGCTGACCATTTTTTTTATCACCGGTGCTCTATTTATGGGATTGATTAAACTCATTATTGGTTTCAGTGATATGTTCAAAGAGGGTGCTTCAAGAGCTTCTTTACCAACACTGTGGGTGGTTATTCCAATATTAACCATAGCAGGAATAGCAACCATGCGTTTAAGCCATGGTCTGCACACATTAGAACTTGGTCAGGGTGCTTCAAACTATGTTCTACTAATGATTATATTTTCTTTACAGATTATGTTTGCATTAATGGGTTGGGCTGTTATGAAACGGATGAATTATTTCCAGGCTGTGTTTAACCGTGAAGAAAATTCTCCAGTGACGTTTGCTCTTATTTGCCCTGGCGTTGCTTTAGTTGTCATGGGACATTTTGTTTTAAACAAGGTGATGGTTGCAAGTGGGATTATTAGTAAATTTGGCATTTTTTACATGGGCTCTTCATTTTTATTGATTGTTCTGCAATTAATTACCGCCTGGCTATTACTCAGGCTTGTCAGCGATCATTTTGCTTATAATAAACAGGAGTCAGAAAATGCTCCTGTCAACTCGGTGACTCAAAACTAAAAATAAAATAATACTTAGTTTACATGTCACTGAAAAAAAAGTCTTTAACTGTACGAACTCAAATTCAATAAGTTGAGGCATTATTTGAATCATATAAAATTTAACTCATTTTTTAATAAGCAAGGTTTTCAAAGAATCTGAGTAATAAAGATTTTCACTGAAATTAGAAAGTTGGTTTGAAAATGTAAGAATTAAATTTTCTGCTCATGACCTTTAGCAGTTATTCACTTCAAATAAGAATTAATCGCATTACTCTCGAAAGCGACCATTTTAAATTATAAGTTTAAATGCTCAAGTGAATAATATAATTTAGGGATACTATTTTCAAATAGCAGTAATGACATTATGGTTTTTCTGTACCTGGTATTTCTTGTGCTGCTTTATCAAAAGTATAGACACATTTTAGAGTTTGGCTTTTTTGCTTTGTAACATATAGTGCTTTATTTACTATTAATGCATCGGGGAAGTCGGCCTCTTTTAATTTGTTACCAACTTTTACAGGTTGTGATGCAGTATAGTCACCTAGTGCCCGCCAGATAGTTTGTCCATCTTCAAAAACAAGGTTTGGCTCTTCAAATAACTTATAAATAGTATCAATGATCTGCTCCTTATCTAACTTGTATTTTTTTCCTTTTAGAGTCCATACAGTTTCAATGATCACAATATCTGTGACTAATATTTTATCGGTTCCCGTTATAATTTTTTTTGCTTTAGGTGATTGTTCTATATCATCGTCTAATAAATATCTCAAAAGCACATTTGTATCAATAGCAATCATGATGAGATAGCGCTTTGCAATGATGCTTCATCACTGTAACGCTTATCAGTTTTGGTGCCTTTGAGAAAACCTGATGCTGAACCAGATATTTTTTTTACAATGGTAAGATGACCGTTATTATCAACAAAACACTCATACTCATCCCCAGGGTTAATATCAGCTTGGCGACACTGTTCAATTGGCAAGGTAACTTGTCTTTTAGCGCTTACTTTGGGCATAATAACATCCTCTTTACTTATTGATATATAGTAAAGATTACAAAATACTTTACTATATGTCAATAAGTAAAGATATAATAGTAAAACTCGTCTCCGTGATGATTATAAAATTGTCTCAATTGACCAAATTCCGGCGATTGAGGGAAACTTACCTTTATCTCCAGGTTTCCGCATAGCGGCAATTTCAAACATTGAATTTCTTATTCTTTAAGGTATATTAGATGCACTGAAACAAGATAGCAATTATATTGAATTTGAAGAAAGTCTGCGACTTAAAGCCTTTGCATACACGCAAGGCTATTGGACTTCCCTCTGCCTGGAATTAAACTAAAAAAACATAGGAAGTAAATAATGAGAACATATCTATTTGCCA
>JAPVVU010000115.1 GCA_028571885.1 Gammaproteobacteria bacterium
GTTGCGACGATGATAAAAGTTGCGACAAGACTTGTTTTACTGGTGAACCAAAGGAATCGGCATCCTCTCTTAACTGCTTTAACACTTCTGCTTCACCCAAAACCTGCACACATTGTTGATAGCTATCACTGTTTAAGGCCTGACTAAACTCAATTGGTGTCTGTATCGGCGTCGGATAAGCCAGACTTGGCCTAAGCCCTGCCGGAATCCATTGGATATAACTGTCATAGATATTTAAGCCCATAAAGCTGGCACCCACTTTTGAATGTACTCTGCCGATGCGATAAGAGGATATATCCAGCATATCTAATGATAAAAATGCGCTTTCTCCAATGCTGACAACGAAACCCTGATTATTTTTAATTTCTATTAATGTATTTAAAGCTTCTTCACCCAGTTGAGCTAAATGAATTCCCCGTGATAAACACTGAGTAGGAATGATTTTAACCAGACCTGCATGATACAGGGCGGTTATTTCACTGGGTGCCTGATGTTTTATCCACTGACAAACCGTTTTATAATTTTCTCTATAACCGTCAGATGTTATATTAATAAAGACTGAAACAGGTTGAATATGATCGATATTTTTCAGCGTTTGTGGATCCAGTAATTCACCAAAGGGGATACCTAGTCTGGAACGTAAGGTACGCCAGATGAAGATTAAACTTTCAATATTAAAATTAGGTCCCGGAAACCAGGCAAAGGGCAGATTGCCTTTAAGAGCATCTGCCATTCTCTGACTATCATCAATAACAATATTGCCTGAGCCAACACATTCATGGATACTGCCGATAAAATCCTGAAAAATATTATGCGGAGGATGGGATATTTCAGGGATAATGACATCATTAAAAATATGGCGTATTAACGAGGTCACAATGCCGGCTAATTCTAATTCTGTCAGTTTCCGGTAAGGAAAATGTGTTCTGTTACGATGCCGGTAACTTAAGGAATGATCAATAGCCAGTGCATCTTCACCCGTTTGATAATAAAAAATCAAATTGAGTTGTTGATAAAATCTGAGGATTTTTTGCTGCTGTTCGCCTTTTTTACCAGCAACCGATCCGCGAACAAAAGTATCGATAAGATAACGCGCATAATGCATCATGCGACCTTTAACTTCTTTTTCCTCCATGCGAAAAGCACTCGGATCAATGAGTGACTTTAAATAAGACATGTATTCAATGCTTGAAATACCCGCAATATATTTCCTGTTTTTGCATAAGACCAGTTGCTTAAAGGATGCATCAAATTTAGTTTGTTCTGACGTTGTTTGAAATATTTGCTGCAGCAGATCAAATTCAGTGGCACCAGGCTGGCAATTAAACCAGATACGATATAAAAAGTCTTTAATAGTACGAGCCAGCACATCAACACTGTAACGTTTTTCAATTACTTTACAATTGTGACTGGATCGTTTGCCATAAGGGTCAAATAATAAGCTGGTGATTTTTGCCAACATTTTTTCAGAAAATTGTTTATCTTTGGGGTATTCAAATACTTTTAGTCTTTTGCTTTTGGATAAATGTTTACCGATTACTTCTTTAAAAACTGCTTTAGGTTTGTAACGACTGGTTAAAATAGGTACTTCTACAGCACAAGCTTCTAATAAGGGTAATCCACGTCCTTCCTGTTTGCTTGGCAGCATGACCAGATTAGCGACCGCATAAATTTCCTGTATTCTTAAAATATCATAAGATTGTTTGGCAAATAATGCATTTTTTTCAGTGCCAAAGTTAAATGCCAGGAACACTCTTTTTTGATAACAGGTATCAATATTTTTAAGTAGTGTTTCAAAGGCTTTAGTGAGTTTATTGAAATAATTGCAGTGGGCGCTAAAAGGATAGGCCAGGGGGCCGGAAACATAGAGCGTAATGGTCAATGTGGCGTTTTTATCAAATATGTCTTTAAATACTGAAAATGTTAATAATGATTGAATAAAATCAAAATCATATTCAATGCGTTTACGCGCAATAATACGTGTGGGTTGTAAAAATAATAAATTAGCAGTCAGCAGGGTGTGGGGTAAATTATCTTCATAACCTAATAACAGCGGGCTGGCATTCTCAACCCATTGTATATTAATGTTTTGATAATCTGTCACATTCTTGCTCAGTAAAACCGGAGCGTCACCACGGAGCAATAACTCCATACGTTTTAAGATGTTGATCCTTTCAGGCTCATCCACCTGGCGATAACAATCTAAATCCACACTGGTGGGCATTAAGCCGATACTACCCGGATTAATGCCGAAATTGTCTATCAGACTGGTCTGCTGAGATGAACTTAACACCGTTTGAAACCAAAGCGAACTATCCCAGGGATATAACATTTCAATGAGGGTAAAGACTTCGCCCAGATGGGCATTGGTAAAAAAGTGATCCCGTACACCGGCAGATGTTCTTTGCTCCGGACGTTGACCATCCTCCCAGTAAAAATCATGGCTGTTGTTTAATACGGGGATTTTCATTTTCTCAGAAAGAATCACTAATGCCAGAGCCAGTGCTACATTACCAGGGTTTGCATTGACATTACAGGGGATCAAAAGTTGAATCTGCTGCTGTTCAATAATATCACCAATTTGCTGGCACAATATCAGTGTTTGCTGCCAAAGTTCCTCAATGAGTTGATTGTATTCCTTACTGCCTCGGGCTAGTTTTGTTTCAAAGTAATCTGCATAGGTCGAACAACCGTTAAAACCATCACTATGCAATATTTCATGTTTAGTCCAGCGATTCTCTATAATAGTTTGATGATTTTTTTTAAAGGTGCCGGCAATAAAATGAATCTTTGCCTGTTCGTTGAGTTGTTCAAAGGCTTTGGCATATTTACTCACTTCCATGCTGACGCCATCAATTCCAAAATCAAAGCTGATAAAGGCAATCCCTTGTCCTAATTGTGATACAAAACTACCGAAATCATTAGGAATATGCTCAAAAGTAGGTAATTGATCACGTAACTGGTCAAGGTACAGACCCAGGTCAAACCAGGTATTGATATGTTTCTGATTTAATTCGCTCAATAATTGTTTAGAGGATAAACCTGACATATATTGCACTCCTGAAAGTAAAAACATTCATGAAAAGGATAACATATTTAACTATAACTTATGGAAGTTGAAGCAAGGAATCTTAGTTGTCATCCTATAGTTACTTCAGTATGCAGCTTTATTGTTCTCCCACATCACTATTGAAATAAACACGGGGATGCAGATCATTTTTCTCAGCAATATAACTGCCGGGGAAGTGTTTAATGCTGGCATTATAGTTTTCTACCAGGCGATTATATTGAGTACGGGCAACATTGATCTGCTTCTCATTGATTTTATTATCACTGTCTTTGGATTTCGCCACACGCTGCAGATTTTCAAGCTGAATCCAGCTTGAGTCAATTTTTTTTGCATTGAAACAAGCTGTTTATGGCTGAATATATAACTGACCACAACAAAAAAAACCATGAGAAGTAATGTACCAAGCAGCATAAATAATGCTTTCATAAAAATGTATTCCTAAAATCAAGCTTAATAATTCGTACATTATATCGGATCTTAAGAAAAAATCGGATTTGGGACGGACGTGGGTTTATTTCTTTGCCGGTATTGTTAATTTATCAAGATTACCGAAGGTATTATTATTTTATGGTTATAGAATATTATTAAATATTAAACAATGATGCATGTCATAAAAACAAAAAAAATATTTTTTTTTAAGTAAACCTTAAGGTTTGCATAATATTTTTATGTTAAGTTCATTTGAAATCAAGGATCGTTAGACAGTAGATTACTTTTTAAGTTCTACAATCATTTCATTTTAGGAGGGATCGCCTAATGTTTTTCAAAACAAAAAAAATCAGTATCGCAACAGGAATTAGTGTTTTAATCTTATCTTGTTTGTTTCAGTCGTCTTATGCCAGTGATCGTCATCGCGACAGTGATCATCGCAGTGATAGTAATTTTTTTATTGAAGAAGCTGTCTGGGAAGCTGGGGATGAACGATTAGAGATTAAAGGCGTAGGGCGTGACGGCCGAGAGGTCACCGTTTATAATGCCGGCTCCAATGATGTTATCGGTAACGATGAAGTTAATGATGGAAAATGGCGAGTGCGTGACGAAGAACCTGATAATGTGCCGTGTCGGGTGAAAGCCGTACAATCTGATGGCCAAACAGATGAAATGGACGTTAAGGACGCTCCGGATAATTGTGATGATGGTGGTGGAAATCCTCCACCGAATATGACGGGTAACTTTACCATTCTGGCTGCTAATGATTTAGGCATGCACTGTGCCGATCAGGACTTTCGTATTTTCAGTATCCTGCCTCCGTATAATGTGGTTAATGCACAGGTATTACAAAAAGGCTCCGAGCCAAAAATGATGTCACCTGCAGACGGTATTTATGTGACCTATAAAGCTGTCAATTCCAATTACTTTTCTGATCTGACGGATCCAAACCGCTTACCGGATGCCACAAATTCTTTTACCAGTACCGGAACCAACCTGCCTGGAATCTTTAAAAATAATTTCTGGGAAACTGCTCCGCCTGTGAATGGTGTTGATACGATTGGCTGGATCGCCTATGACCCACTTTATCCTGGTAAAGAGACTGCAAGACTACTATTGAATGATCCATCCTATCCTTATGGCATATTAAGTCTATTTCCTTCCACGCCGGATTTAGGTTTGCCTGCACCGGATGTCGAAAAGCTATATTTATTAGCTCTGGGGTTACATGCAGAACAGGCTGCGATGCCGGGAGCTGCTAATACACCGCAACCTTTCCATGGTTATGTTGAGAATTTTCCATTTTTCATTGACTTTCCATTTGGCTATACCGTTAATAACTTCAAACGCTATACCGCAGAAGGTGTCCCCATTTCTGCCATTGATGATAACGGTAATTCCAATCCTTATCCATTAATGCGAATTGAAGCAAGAGATGCAAGTGACAATGTTTTAGCCTCTGTTGATGCGGTTTTACCTGTTGCTTCAGAAGCAGATTGTGCGATATGTCATGCTTCTCAGGAGGTTTGTAACGTTAACGGCAGCACTCTGCTTTGTGATGATATTGCTAATACTTTTTATCCTAATGAAACTCTTTACCCCGGACGAACAGTTAACTTTATCGAAACATTCACACAGGCAGAAGCAGTAATTGGTGCGAATAATGAACAAAAGGTCATTAATAGTGCCAAAATCAATATCGTCCGTCTGCATGATTATAAACATGGTACGACCCTGGCTGGCACAGCAGCGGATGGTACCAATGGTGATGGCACATCCAACAATGTAGTTTGTGCCTCCTGCCATTATTCTCCAGCACTGGATCTGGCTCATCTTGGGCCTAATGATGATAATGGTAAAGAACAGACAACACATATCAGTATGTCTCGTGCCATGCACGGAGTCCATGGTGCTTTAGCGACAAATCCTGACTATGACGGCTATGGCTTGTTTCCTACCATGCCGCCTCCAGGACCAGCTCGTGACCCGGTGCTGGCTGAAGCGACCCTGATGGAAACCTGCTACAATTGTCATCCGGGTAAGAATGCCAAATGTTTACGTGGTGCAATGGGCGGTTCAGGTACAGTCTGTCAGGATTGCCATGGCCAGATGACCCAGGTGGGCGATGACTTCACAGAAGGCTTCGCTTATCCAGGTCCAGGTTTCCCGGATGGTGCTGATTTGACGAAACGTGTTTCCTGGGCATCAGAGCCAGCATGTGATAGTTGTCATGTAGGTGATGTAATCCAGACGAACAACTTGAATCTGACTGATGTGGTTGTGAATGCTACGGATATTGATGGTAATGCTGATGGTTTGCGTTTACTGCAGTCTTATAAGCTGTCAAACCATATTGCCAATGGCGGACCTACTAATCTACCGCTTTTCAAGTTCCCGGACTCACGTTTTGCAACTACAGAAGCATTATATCGCTTAAGTGGTGCTAACAACGGTACTAATCAGGGGCATGGCGGACTGAGCTGTGAAGGTTGTCATGGCAGCACCCATGCAATCTGGCCTAATATTAATCCAAATGCTAATGACAATAAAGCGGCCAATGATTTACAAGGTCATTCGGGCACTATTATTGAATGTACAACCTGTCATGAGGGTAATTTAGGTAATACGCTTGACGGACCTCATGGTATGCATGCTGTAGGTGACACCAGCTTCTCAAATGGTGGACATGAAGACATTGCCGAGCAGAATAATGGCGATTCCTGTCGTGCCTGTCATGGACTCAATGGTGAAGGTTCGGTGTTATCACGTGTAGCCACAAATCGAACCCTGAGAACGGAACATGGACATATTTCACTAGCAAAAGGAGATGTTGTGACCTGTTCGCTGTGTCATGATAACGAACTTTAGCAATTGACTGCCAGGGACGGTAAGAGGTTGCTTTCTTCATGACTAAATGAAGAAGTAAAGCAATGCCCCGGATTCTAATTTTTGCATAAAAGTTGGAGCTGGGGCATTTTTTTGTCTGCTGTCTGGAAAAACAGATTGGAAGGAATAAAAAATAACCAGAAACAGCTATTTAGTGATTAGGAACACTTCTTTAGATTAAATCCTGCATTTAAAATGCACAGCTATCGTTAGTCCACCATTTGAAATAAGTTAACGCTAATTTCACAAAATCGTAACAAAGACCTGATAAATTAGTAAGCGAATTGATACTTATAATTTTCAGGAGCAATACATGGCTTTCCATTTTAAGCGTTTAAAAAATAAACAATTAGCAGCATCAGCTTTGGCATTATTTATAGCCTCACCCTTTGTGAGTGCAGACAATGGCAATGATAATGAAAATAATTCATTCAAACGCATTGCAACTTTTCCGGTTTTTTTAAATTCCAGCATAGATAATGAAACAGTAGCGGAAATTGTCGCAGTAAGCAAAAATGGTAAAACCCTGATATATACAGATGGAAAACTGGAAGCGATTGGTTTTGTTAACATCAAAAATCCAGAAAAACCGAAACCTGGTGGATTTTTACTGGTTGGTGGTGAACCCACTTCAGTGGCCGTTACCAGGCGTTATGCATTAGCTGCTGTGAATACTTCGGTTGATTTTGTCGATGTGAGCGGTCATTTATCTGTTATTGATATCAAATCAAAAACATTAATCCGAACAATTCCCTTAGGCGGTCAACCTGATTCAATTGCCATTAGTCCTGATGGTAAATATGCGGCAGTCGTCATTGAAAATGAAAGAAACGAAGATTTTAACGATGGTATGCTCCCTCAATCACCACCGGGTAAATTGATCATTGTTGACCTAAAAGGAAAACCTGACAACTGGACTACCCGTGAAGTGGAATTGACTGGTCTAACTGATATGCTTTATCCAGACGATCCAGAACCTGAATATGTGGATATCAATAAGAAAAATATTGCGGCTGTTACCCTACAGGAAAATAATCATATTGTTTTAGTTAATCTTAAGACAGGTAAAATTACTCATCATTTCAGTGCGGGGACTCAGGATCTTGAAGCCATTGATACTGCAAAAGATAGTCTCATTACACTGGATTCAAGCTTAAGGGCAATACCTCGTGAGCCGGATGGCGTTAGCTGGATAAATGATTCTCTACTGGTTACAGCAGATGAAGGTGATATGGACGGTGGCACTCGTGGTTATACCATCTATCATAAAGGTGGCTTCATTCAATATGAATCCGCTAATACGGTTGAACATACTATCGTACGTCATGGGCATTATCCGGATAAGCGATCCGCTAAAAAAGGCAATGAACCAGAAAATGTCGAAGTCGGTACCTTTAAAGGAGATAAATACCTTTTCGTAGGCTCCGAACGGGCCAGTGTCACATTGGTTTATAATATTGAAAATCCGACAAAGCCAATTTTGAAACAGGTATTACCAACTTCAGTTAAACCAGAAGGTTTATTGGCAATACCCGGGCGAAAATTGTTTGTTGCAGCGGGAGAAGAAGATGCGCGTGATGACAAAATCCGCTCTGCATTAACAATCTATCAGTACAGTTCTGATGATGCCAATTACCCCACTGTCATATCTGAAAATCGCACAGACGGGACACCAATACCATGGGGTGCATTATCCGGCTTAGCTGCTGATCCGACTGATGAAGACATTATGTATACCATTCATGATAGTTTTTATAAAGAAGCACGTATTTTTCAAATGGCACTTGATGATAGCCCGGCGGTTATTAACAAAGAAATTATATTGCTGGACAGTGGCGATAAATTGGCCTCTATCGATGCTGATATGGTAAATTCTGATGGCACAGTTAACATTGACCAGGAAGGGATTGCAGTGAGTAATTCCGGTGGTTTTTGGATAGCGTCTGAAGGTAAAGGTACCATTGGCGATGCTAATAAACCATTTGCAACCAGAAATATTATTTTAGGTGTGACAAAGGATGGCACAATCGATCAGGCTATCGAACTGCCTGATAACACCAATGCCCGTCAGGTGCGATTTGGTTTTGAAGGTGTCACA
>JAPVVU010000116.1 GCA_028571885.1 Gammaproteobacteria bacterium
GCACGAAATGATTATCCGGCTTTACAACCAGAAGTATTTAAAATTATTAATGGCTATAATATTGATATAGAGACGATTTTGGAAAAAGTGGATGTGGAGATACGTGATATCAGTGCTTTTTATAATTTCAAATTTCCCAGCTTGAATCGCTTGAGAGCAAATCTGATAAGTACTATTTTTAATCTGGATTTTATCAAAAATGACGTGTCTGAAGAAACCACAAAGGAGACAATAACTTCAGACAATAAGCATCTGAATAGTCTGACTATACCTCATCATAGTCTGGTGCCAAACGAGTTTATACCATGGACGCTGGAAGCACTGCATAAAGAATTTAACTTTGAGCGTTTAATTGTGCTGGACATTGATCCCAAGCGTCGTTCTCTGATGGCAAAATACTGCTGGCCGGAAAATATTCTGGCAAATAGAGAGCAGCCTTTTGAAATAAAAATTTCATCGCTTTCCGGACGTTTATTATCTTGTTTGAGAAATAAGCAGGCTTCATTGATCGACGATAAATTGGCAACAGATAAAGATATTTTAGATGCATTAGAGGTGAATGCATTCTTAATATTGCCCCTGCTGATGCATAACCGCTTATCATCAGTTTTATATATTGATAATGCAATTTCCGGTGCCGTGATTGATGAAAAAGTGCTGCCGATATTGTGTAATGTTGCCACTGAGTTAGGTATTGCTCTTGTTAATGCCAGCCGGTTTGAACAGGAAAAAAAGAAAGCTCAAATTGATCCTCTGACTGGATTGAATAATAAGGGAACTATTAATCAGCGTCTTACAGTACTGTTTAATCAGGAAAAACAACAATTAAAGCAATTGGCTATCGGTTTTATTGATATTGATTATTTTAAACGATTTAATGATATCTATGGACATCAGGCGGGTGATGATGTGTTGAGAATTGTTGCTGATATTTTAATAAGTCTCACCAGACCCAATGATTTTATTGCACGTTATGGCGGTGAAGAATTTTTATTTATCCTTGATAATACAGATGAACAGGGTGTGCGTGATTTTGCTGAAAGAATTCGCTCAGAAATTGCAAAAAAAGGGCTTCTGCTCATAAGCCGATTTCCCAAACAAAGCCTGACGGCCAGTATTGGCGTGGTGATGTATCATCAAAAATACACCGATTATCTTAAAATGATTGATGCAGCGGATGAAGCCATGTATCAATCAAAATCAGACGGCAGAAATAGGGTAACCGTATTATCTCATGCGGAATAATAGGATTATCTCTATTCCTGGATAGACCCCTGGCCAATTCCAGGCAAATGAATTATGCTAACAGATTATTTTTATTGAATCGTTTTTTAGAACTAATGCGAGAGTAAAATCAATGAATGGCGATAATCTGTCTGCCTTTGAAGCAGAACTCGGGTTTGACACACTGGCAATAAGAGCTGGATATCAGAGAACCCACGAAGGAGAACATGACGAGGCTATATTTCCCACATCCAGTTATGTTTATAATTCAGCCGCTCAGGCTGCGGCACGCTTTTCAGGTGATGAGCCCGGCAATATCTATTCCCGCTTCACTAATCCTACGGTAAGGACTTTTGAAGATAGACTGGCTACTCTTGAAGGGGCAGAAAGCTGTGTGGCTACATCTTCTGGTATGGCTGCCATTATGAGTACTTGTCTGGGCCTGCTTAAAACCGGTGATCACATTGTTTCTTCCCGTTCAATATTTGGCTCTACCGTGGTTTTGTTTAATAATTATATGGCTCGTTTTGGGGTTGAAACCACTTATGTTGATTTAACTGATCTCAGCTCATGGGAGGCAGCCATTCGGGGTAATACCCGGATTTTGTTTCTTGAAACACCATCCAATCCTCTGGTGGAGATTGCCGATCTCAGTCTACTGGCAGAGCTGGCACATCAGCATGATTGTCTTTTGGTCGTTGATAATTGTCTCTGTACGCCTGCTTTGCAAAAACCACTGGCATTGGGTGCTGATGTGGTGATTCATTCTGCCACTAAATACATTGATGGTCAGGGCAGGGGAATTGGTGGTGCCGTATTGGGTTCAAAGGAACTTGTCGGTGGTGAAGTTTATAGTGTGCTGAGAACAACAGGGCCTACCATGAGCCCCTTTAATGCCTGGATATTTTTAAAAGGACTGGAGACTTTAAACCTGAGGATGAAGGCACATTGTGATAATGCAATGCAATTGGCGCAATGGTTAGATCAACATCCTGCGGTAGATAAGGTTTACTATCCCGGGCTTGAAAGCCATCCGGGTTATCAATTGGCTGCTGCACAGCAAAGTGCATTTGGCGGTCTGTTGTCATTTGAATTAAAAAATAACAGTCGGGAGCAGGCCTGGCAGGTTGTCGATAAAACCCGCTTGCTCTCTATCACGGCTAATCTGGGCGATGTTAAGTCTACTATTACCCATCCTGCGACTACCACTCATGGTCGTGTACCTGTTGAAGATCGTGAAAAAGCAGGTATCAGTGATGGTTTATTGCGTATAGCAGTGGGACTTGAATCTATCGAAGATATTCAAAATGATTTGCAGAGGGGACTTGGCAGTATTGGCTCTTAACTCGAGAAATATGAGTAAGATAAGATAATGAAGAATATCCTCGAGTACAGCCAATACAAGGATCCGCAAGTACGTGCTCTGGTATGGTCATTGCTCAGTCCCGGACTGGTGAATGAATCGGGCACGTATCCAGCTTGCGTGAGTTCACAGTGGTGCCGGCAGATTTACGAGTGCATTCAACCTTTTCTTAAACAGTTAGATAACGATCCAACTGAACTGAGACAATGGCTTGAACGTTTTAAGTCCTGGCGACTTGGAATTCGTTTCGAGGCTTATTGGACCTTTATATTTGAGCAAATGAAAAAGCAGCATGAGATTATTTCTTATGCTGCACATATTCAAATTCAGACTCAGCTCAATCAAAGCGCGTTGAAAAAAACGTCTTTTATAAAAGCACCATTATTAAAAACATTAGGTGAAATGGACTTTGTTTATCAGGATAATGATAAACAATTAAATCATCTGGAAGTTGCTGTAAAGTTTTATTTACTTAAGCACGATGAGTTTGGTTATGAGCGCCTGATTGGTCCTAACGGTGGTGATTGGTATGAACGCAAGCTTGAACACCTGTTTAAAAAACAATTGCCCCTTTCAAAAACTCAGGAAGCTAAAGAAAAATTGTCTACACAGTTTGATGTTGAAGTTGATGAAATCAATTGCCGGCATCAAGGCCTCATTAAAGGTATGATCTTCTTTCCTGTTACCGGTGAAGGCTGCTTGAATGATAATGAAAAAAAATGTCTTAATCCAGATTATTTTAAGGGCACCTGGGGGACGATTAATAACTGGTATTTGTCCGATCCAGGTGAATTGGGACGCTGGGTAGTATTAAATAAACTGGCCTGGTTAGAGCCCCAGGTTTATGCTGAATCCTACCCAGGGCTGGAAGATATGTTATATACGGCTAAAGAAATGGCCTATAAACTAAAAGTCCATTTTCATGGCACTCGGCGCAGTATTTTAATTGCCCGACTGGATTATGATGAAGAGCACCAATTATGGCTGGAACAGCAACGAGTGATGGTTGTAGATAAATATTGGCCTGTTTTTAAACGTTCTATTGAAACAATGGTCAAACAGGCAGAGGGCAGGCCTAGAGACAGCAGACCTAAACAAAGTACCTAAATAAAATAATGGTTCAACAAAAAATGAGTAGAATATAAGTGAAGTACATGATAAATAAACCAAGCGTACAAAAAGTAATAAAAACAGCAGTAAAAAAAGAAGGAATGACTCAATGGCAGAAGCGAATTGCCAGCAGTTTATTATTAGCTTTCTTCACGCCGCTTCTCAGTTATGCAGCATCTGGCAGCGTTTCTGCTAAACTTCCCGCAAGTACTCATGCAACAATAATACAATTCTCTGAATATGAGCAGGGTACAGGTACTCATCCGGTCACTATGACGATCACAGACAATTATTTGCGAATTGATGATAGTTTAAGTCGGAATATGGAGAAGATAAAAGACGAAGCACCTGAAGCCTCTTTGCAGGCTGAGGGCTCCTTACAAGCTGAAGGCTCTCAACAGGCTGAAGGCTCTGAAGAAGATAGTGGTTTTGTACTTTTTGACCGTAAAGCAAAGGTGATTTATAGTGTCAGCTCCGAAGAACAGCAGATTATTAAAGTCAGTCATGTGCCTGTTACGATGCCGTCACCCATTGCACTTAAGCTTCGCTCGACAAAAATAGCAATGGATGAAAATACGCCGTTAATTAGCGGAAAAAAAACACAAAATCATCAGATCTTTGTTAATGATAAACTTTGCTATAACTTAATCACAGTGCCTGGATTAATGCCCGATGTAGTGCTTGCTATGAGTAATTTTAATCAAGTGCTGGCGGGGCAGCAGGCTGAAACACTGCGTTATATTCCAGCTGATCTGCATGAAGCCTGTGATCTGGCAAGACATACCTTTTATCCGCAAAAGCATCTTGAAAATGGCTTTCCTCTGATGTTTCAGGCTGTTGATGAAACGGGTAAAATTGAAAATGTTAAATATTCAAGAACGTTAATTAATTTCAAACAGCAGGATGTTCCAGTTGAGTTTTTTGTCTTACCAGAATATTCAATTGTGCCAATTAATTAAATCCTTTTTCAACCCTGTCATCAACCTGATGTCAGGCTGTTATAACAGGCTGTTATAAAGAGTGTCGATCCAGACTTCTGTTGATATAAAACCATCAGTCCAGGACTCCCATCGTTTAGACAAACCCTTAGATTTTATCTGGTCTAAATTGAGCCCCTGATCTTTCATATTTTTTACTTCAGCAGATGTGCCAATTAACATATCATAAAAATCCTGTAAGTCAGATTTACTTGATAAAGGGCCATGACCTGGAATCACTTTTGTTTTATCATTAATAATGGCTAAAACAGCTTTGACATTTTCTGCCATGTGTAAAACATTACCGCCATGATCAAGATCGACAAAGGGGAAAAATCCTGAAAAATGATGGTCACCCATATGAACCACATTAGCCTTCTTAAAGAAAACGATTGAGTCTCCGTCAGTATGCCCAGTGGCATAATGAACAATATTGACCTCTTCGTTATTGATATACAACTTCATTGACCTGGTATAAGTCACATCGGGTAAAGCAACTTCCGGGTAAGGCTCAGAGACCATTTTGAATAATTTAATTTCCTGAGAAGTTAACAGACGAGCTCTTACATTATCATGTGCAACAATATGTGCATGAGAACCAAGGGCCAGGTTGCCTTGAGTATGATCGCCATGCCAATGTGTATTAATAATATAGGTGAGTTTAGCTAAACCACCAAATTTTTTAACCTCTTCTATTAATGCATTTGACATGACTTTATAGTCGTCATCCACCATTAATAAGCCCTGTTGACCTGTCATAAGAGCAATATTACCTCCCTTACCCTGGAGCATCCAGATATTTTCAGAGACTTTAATTGATTTGAATGTAAGTGTGTCAGCATGATGTTTTTCTGCCATTGAAATGGCAGGGATGATTGAGATAAAAAACAAAACACTCATTAACCATGATTTTATTAAATTCATAAATTTCCTTATTTTTTATTAGGTTAGTTATACATAGGTACAAGTTTAAAAGTAAAGTGTATGGCTGTAATATACTAAAGCCAATGGACTGTATCGAATCTTGTAAGCTAGATAATAGATAGCTATAAAAGATAAATCAATGATTTAATGTTTTGCTGGTAAAATTGACGAAACCTGTGTGGGAGAAGAACAAGCTTTGCTTGTTAAAAGCACTAAATATTATTGCTCAGAAATTATTCAATGATACACCATTTTGAATTAACCAGGGACGATCCAGTTCCCAAACGATTTTATTTATACTCGGATCAGACTTAACGATATTACCTACACGCATTTGAACTTTTGCTAATAATTTTTGGGCTTTCTGGTATTCTGGAGATAGTAATGACTTTCCCTTTATTGATGGAAAAATTATTCCGATTATTTTTCCGCAGGGCAGTTCAGTCGATATTGGACTGTTTAAAGTAGCTACTCCATTATTGATGCGTAAAACTTTAAAGTGGTATGGGAAATGCTTGATTTCGTCAATTGAATCAAGTTGATTATTGAGCTCTTTTACTTTTTGTGGTTCATATAGAAAGAATGCTGCCAGGGTGATAAATATAATCCCTAAAATAGCCGCGTAAATTTTAGTGCCTCTATCCATAATATCTTGCCATTTACCTTATCAACAGGAAAAAATTGTTATCAGTATGGGTAGTTTAGAGGAATTAAACTTTATTATATGTGATTTTTATTACTAATAATAAATAACTATTTTGTGAACAAATTTAGCTTTATAAATAATCCACAGTTGCTGTGGATAACTTTGTTTATAAGTTTGAATAACTGCGCCAGAATAAGACTATTATTAATTTACCTATAATTTGCTTATTTTTTGTACAGTCATATAACGGTAATATAAATTGATTTATAAATCAGTTGCTTATGATTTTTTTTAAATTAACTATTGACTTAAATAAAATTGCAATAATACCCGGTATTGTTATTTATAATATTAATTTCATGGAGTGGATAAGATTTATAAAACAGCAGGTTAATTATAAGGGGTAATTATACAAGGTTAACTATATTAGAAGTGAAATAGACTAACCCCACAGCCAGTGCTATCTCCGACGAGGACATTTGTCTTTCGCTCGGCCTTTAGCTGTAGGGCTAGTTACTTCTTAAGATTGGAGGCTAACCATATCTTGGCGACTCCGGCAAACACCACCTGTCACACCTGTTATATCAATAAACTTGTTTAAGCCGGTCAGTTTATTGCGGAAACCTCAGGTAAGAAGTATGGTTTAACACTACCATGAATAGGTGTTTGATGTATATTGGGGTTAGCCCTAAAATGCTGTCAATGTTTAGCTATTAATAGAGTATTTAAAGAGATAAGCCAGTGCTCTGATGGACACTAATTAAATTGTAAATTCACTACATCTAATATAGGCAGTAGTTTTTTGTCTTTGTCTATACAAACCAGTTCAAGGCGTGATTTTACAGCGGCTTTTTTTGAATTTGGTCGCCAGGCTTCCTGGTGCCAGATAATACGGTAATCACCATCCATTTCAATGGTGGAACGGATATCCAGTTTTTCTCCAAATTCGGCGCCTTCAAAAAAGCCAAGTTCTGTTGTATACACAGCAAATCCAATACCCTTGTTGTGCCATAAATCAATGAGTATGTCGATGCCGATAACATCTTCTCTTGCTCTTTCGAAATATTTTAAATAATTTGCGTGATACACCACGCCTGAATGATCGGTATCTTCGTAATAAACCTGGACAGGAAAGTGGTATTGTTTCATTAAAAATTATCCTTGTTTTACATATGACCTGACAAAGCCAGGAAAATTGTACATTATCCGAGGTAATGTCCGCAAATAATTCGATTTTTTACCTTGAATCTTAAATAGGTATCAAGTTAATATCATGTCTGGATCATTTGCGTCCAAATAAAACCACTCACCCCATATAACGGATGAATTGCCGGGAATTAAATCTTATTTCTGATTAGTCGATTTAATTGACTAACAATGTGAATAGATTTTATTTACCAACAATATTATCCACATAAAAATTTAATGGGTGTTTATAACTTTTTTTTCCTGAGGGTAAATTATGAAATACTTGCTTAATCGTACAATTATCGCTGCTTCAATCTTATTCGTAAGTAGTTTTTTTTCTTATGTGAATGCCTGGACAGATGATATTGAGTCTTTAAAAGATGTCATTACCACATGTAAATTTGAACCAGAAACTCAATGTACTTCAGCTGTACGCATTGGAGAAGACCTTGCCGGGGTGGATATGAGTGGTTCATCAATGACTACAATGCGTCTTGATGACGCAAATTTACAGCGGGCGAATCTGTCACACTCTATCCTTCATATGTCCAATTTCAAGGGGGCAAACATGATGCTGATTAATCTTGAGGGTGCTCATATGCATGCGGTCAATTTGCAAAATGCTAATTTAATGCTGGCAAATATGCAGAAAGTGAATCTTCTTGACGCTGATTTGAGAGGCGCAAATTTACGAGGTGCGAATTTACAGGGTGCTATTCTTATCCAGGCTAAATTTGGTAATGCAATCTGGACTGACGGTCGTGTCTGTGCAGAAGCTTCTGTTGGTAAGTGTTTATAGACCAATAATTTTTAGCCGTAATTAAACCTGGAAAAATCAGTTGAACCTATTACGAACGCCCAATGCACTGAATCTTCAGCACCCTGGACGCTCTCACTACGATTCAGCTGATTATTCCAGGTTAAACCACTGATATTAATTAGTGGTTGTTCTTATTCCTTCCTACTCATTTTTTTGTCATCTTGCCGGCTGTGAATTATATATTGGTATATTCTTTTGTTAAGGTGTTTTCAGGTTGAATGTTAATGA
>JAPVVU010000117.1 GCA_028571885.1 Gammaproteobacteria bacterium
GGCTGTCAGACCAACCGGCCTTTCGGTATTGACGGCGAGTCCTTTGAAAACCCCATGTATCTGGACAATATGGTGGAAGCGGTCGGTGCTGAGCCTATCCGCACGTATGAGAAGAAAGTCTCCTGCTGCGGCGGTGCCCTCGCCTTCTCTGAGCCGGATAAGAGCTTTAACCTGATCAAACCCATTCTGGAGTCTGCCATGGACAATGGCGCTGATATGATCGTCACGCCCTGCCCTGTGTGTCAGATGAATACCGAAGTCTATCAGGATAAAATCAATGAGAAGTTCGGCACCCAGTTTAATATTCCGGTGGTGTATTACTCCACATTGATGTCCGTGGCCTTTGGCCGCTCGGCGGCAGATTCTGCCTTGAATGGACAGATCATTCAGGCAGAAAAGCTGAATAAGATCGCCGGGAAATAAAGCTGTCTTAAGTCGTCAGTTCTAAGTCTTAAGTCACAAAAAAGCCCGATTCGGTTCACCGTTTCGGGCTTTTTTGTGATCTTTAACTTAAGACTGATAACTTACAACTTACAACTTACAACTTACAACTTCTTTAAAACGTATATTCATCCAATATTTTTTGATAAGTTCCATCTTTTTTAATAGCAGCTAAACCCTGATTAAATTTAGCAATCAAAGTTTTGCTTTCTGCATTTTGTATGGGCGCTGCTATATACAGTTTGCGTGAACTCAGCGGCTTAGCTAAGAATCTGAATTTACTTCTGTTATTACCCATAAAATGTTTTAACTCATACAGGGCCAAACGTCTATCGGCAACAGCCAAATCTAGTTTACCTTGTTGAACAGCAATTAAATTCTGAGTCAATCGATTTGCCTGAAATTTTAATATTTTAGGATCTTTCATAAATTTATCATCATATTCATAATCTTTCAAAACGCCCACTATAGCACCTTGTAAATCATTCAGAGAGTTAAATTCAATATTACTATCTGTATGTGCTATCAATACAATGTTGTTCGTCAGATAAGAGTTGCTATAAAGCAGTTTCTTTTGACGTGCTTTGGTTTTCCACACAGCACCAACAATATCGTATACACCAAGTTCGGAGCCTTCCAATGCTTTTTCCCATTTTTCAATTCTTACTTTAGGCGTATAGCCCGCACGTTTAAAAGCTGTTTTTACTATTTTCATTGCAAGCCCATCGTCTGGTAAAGCAGCATCAACATAGGGAGGCCATGTATTGACCACAAGAGATACTTTTTGTGCCTGAACTGGTAAAACAACACAAGAGCAGAGCAAAAGAATGATAATTTTTATTTTATTCATATTGATTCCTGACTATTTTATAATTTAGAAGACATGTTACTTTAGTATTTTTCAGCGCTCACTAACTGGCAGAGTGTAAAGATAGCATTCCCGAAATTATTTCCCGTCTGATTAGATATTTTTACTTTTCAACCATACATGTCATCAATAGTTAATGAAATTATTTAAGAAGCAGTTAAAAGTTAAATTTTATATATTGACCACTGGCTACTCTCATTTGTTCAAAGGTTGGCAGTTCAGCATTAAAGGGTGTATCTTGAGCTCCCCGGCAGATTATTGCCCTTACTACAACTTCAGACTTGCGTTTAGAATCCTGTGCTGATACTTTGAAATGATAATATCGTTTTATATCTACTGGAGAATCTGATGCCCAGGCATAATTCAGAGAAGCGATCATGATTTGTTTTTTTATCCCCTTTCTCTTAACAATGGGGCTTTCTTCCTGAGCAATTGAAATTATATCAAACACTCCTGCTTCTATTATTTGACGATTTTCAGAAACGGTATTAATTTCAATTTCGCAATTAACTTCATATAAATCTAATCGTGCATAAGGGATCACATCCCCGCCTTGTAAAAAGGCTCTCGCTGAATTAGGGGCAACGTCAATAGGTTGTGTAATTTCTATTGTGGCTTGAGCAGGAATTTCAAGATAAGAACCATCAGTCTGAATAAGTGCTGACTGACAAGCTGACAAAAGAAATAAAATTAATAATAGTGCAATTTTTTTTTGGTATTGTATTTTCATAATTGTTTTATTAAGACACTATTTTTTTTAGTAAACCTTTTAAATTCCATACTTTATTTACTTCATCGTGATTACCAGTTGCAGAATCCAGTCCCTTTGTTACTTCTTCCACATCGATTCCAAATGTTCCCAGGGGATAAGTATTAATAATTTTAGGTCTGATATCACTGCTCTGATTAATTTCATATAAATCCAGTAACTTAAACACATTGACTGGCTGGCGATTGTTATCACGAAGAATAAGTACTTGTGGTAATAATTGATTTTTATTGTTTTGTTCAACAATTATGGCGATTTCTTTAGAATTCAGCTCAACAATAGAACCTACTGGATAAATACCAATAGAACTAATAAACTCTTCAACCAATTCAGACATAAATTTCTTATTTCGAAGATTGTAAAGATGTTCTACTGCCCGGGTCGGATCAAGTGAATTCTCTTGTACTCTGTGGTTTGTAATTTCTTCATAATAACTTACAATGCCTGCGATTTGTGCCAGTAAAGGTATTTCATCCCCCATTAATTTCATCGGATAACCTGAACCATCAAAACGCTCACAATGGGCTCTGATAACTGTTATGATTGCCTGAGGTGTCCGCCCCATAATTTTAAGAGCATCAAGTGTATAATCTACGTGCTTTTGATATTCCAGTAATTCCTCATCAGTCAATTTATCTTCATTTTCAAGCAATTCAATCGGTAACTTTGCTTTACCAATATTACACAAAAGTAATGCTATTGATAAATTATTCAACTTAGTTTTTTCAAGCCCCAAATGACGAGCAAAGGCAATTGCCCAGATAGAGGTTCTCAGTGATCGATTATGAGTGTGAGCATCCTTTTCATGTAAACGGGTTAACCATAAAAAAGCATCCGGATTACGAACAACACTATCTACAACTGCTGTTGCAGAGCGTTTAACCGAACTTAAATCAACTTCATTTCCAGCACTGACATCAGAAAACAGTTGAGAGGCGGTTACTGTTATATCTTTATAAAGCTGGTTTGCCGTGCGGAACTCATTTGAAAACGAGCTGCTTTTTTTATACGTGGTCTCAGGGCGAGGCAGTCCCTTACTTGAACTGGAGCCCCGGCCGAAACTAATATCTTTAATATCAGTATTAGCAATTGTTTTAATCTTTGTCAGCAAAGTGGGTTCTATGGCATCAATATCTATCCGTTCTTTAGTGAGTTCAACATCAATATAAACAAATTCGCAGATCGTCTGCAATTTTTCAATATCTTTATTAGTTGCAACAAAAAAACCTTCAAGTATAAAATCTGTTTCAATCCAGGGACGATCCAGAGCAGAGACATACATGCCAATAGCAATGTTTTTTGCTAATACTTTTTTATTTTGAACCGCCATAGTTCCCCAAATAACAAATTATTACTATAGATTCTTAATTCTACAATGTTAATGTAAGTACGTATATTACCTTGAATAACAAAAAGCTATCAAATTAACTTAACATTAAGTCAACTTTTCACATATAAACTAATAAGGCATTGTTTATAAAGATTATTTATTAAAAAAACATTTTTAATAAATAATGAGATTATAGCACAATCAATCACATCAGCCTTTGAGTAATGTGAAAAAAGTTATTCACAAATTTTGAGAATAATAATTTCTCATGTACTATTGCTTTTCTTACTCAAAAATACCTGTTTACTAAGTTATTAATTAATAAAATGTGAACTTTTCCTAATTTTTTAATATAAACAAGATAAAATTGCTTATATTTCAACCAAATCTATTCTA
Organism: Gammaproteobacteria bacterium; assembly: GCA_028571885.1. GTDB lineage: Bacteria > Pseudomonadota > Gammaproteobacteria > GRL18 > GRL18 > GRL18. The sequence continues at coordinate 3,805 of JAPVVU010000117.1, forward strand.
TGCGCTATAATAATTGTAATTCACAGGAGTAATGGCTTTTTACAATAGTTAAGCTGACTAATCTCCTAATAAGTCTTTGATAATTGAGCTAACAAAACAACATGAATAAACAACTACTCATTTCACTGCTTATTATATTAAAATTATTGTTTATCAATAGTGCTATTGCTGCCACTATAACTCAATGTACACAACCTGATGGAACAATTGAATTCACCAATCAGGGGTGTTCCAAATCAAATAGTTTTAACTCAAAAACATCTTATAAACATAATTCAAATCAATCACTGGTCAAAAAAACCAGAAAAAAAAGGAATAGAAAAAGCGCACCCTTTAGACAGACTGCTTTTATTCAGTTGCAAAAAAAATTAATTAAAGCTGAAACTCAAAAGGAAATTGAACAACATGCACAAATAATTACAGAAAAAGTTCGCTCTCACGCACAAAAAGGTAAACTCAAGAATGCATATGATATGATTGCAGCAACCTATGTGAAATTAGCGAAACACATAAAAAAAAGACAGTGGGAAGGTCTGGAAATTAATGATAAAACAATAAAAATTCGCAGCTTATTTGAAGAAATTCTAATAACACAATCAACGATATCAACCGCTGATGAACTCAATCTAGCGATTGAAAGCGCATGGAAAAAACACCAAACAAGCTATTGATAGTGATCAATTTGTTTTTCTTGAGGGTATAAATCCTCCTGTGTAACTGCTCATTAAATGCTTATAAATATTATTGCTCATAACGTTCCATTATATTTTCTTTTGCATTTTTATATTCTTTTTCAGTTAAAATTCCTTTTTTATAGCTCTCATTTAAATCCATTAATTCCTGCCCCATTGTTGTGTTATGTGTTGTTGTTTTAACATCCGCACCGCCACCGCCACAACCAGTCAATGAAAAAGCCAGTAGTGTCAATAATATAAACTTAGTTTGTATCATAATATATCCCATATAAATAATTTTAAGAGAGTACGTCATAATAGCATATATTTATTTGAACCAATTAAAATTTGACCGGTCATCCTTCAATTAAAAAGTTACTCAGTATCCAATTGAAAAATTCATAAAATTCAATTTTTCCTCTAATATAATAATTATTGTCAACCACTTTTTTTCAAAAAGACTTATCCATTTGTTTTTAAAGGGTTTATTTCGAGGTTACATTTCTATGTAAAAAGTAAGAAAATTGTAACAAAGCTATAGTTTGCAAGGATCCGCACTGCTTAGCCTTTGTTTATTCACAGACTTATCCACAGGCAATGTGAATAATATAAAAAACCCTGTTTTTAATAGGTTTTATAATAAAACTATAAAAAAATTTCGAATTAATCCTATTTATCAGGGATTATTGGCTCCAGTCAAAAATAAGGTTAGAATATTTTTTAGACTAAATTCTCCATTTATACATTGGACATTCCCATGCGCTCCTCAAGCACCAAGCTTATTAATTTTTTCCAGAAATTTTTTAAAAAAGAAAGTGCTGGCGGCGTCCTTTTAATGGTCGCAGCCGTTTTAGCAATTATCGTCGCTAACTCCCCATTTTCCAATTTGTATACAGCTTTACTTGATGTGCCTGTTGAAATAAAAATAGGTGCTCTACACATTGCCAAACCATTAATTCTCTGGATCAATGATGGTCTAATGGCAATATTCTTCTTTTTAATAGGTCTTGAATTAAAAAGAGAATTACTTGAAGGTGAACTATCTGAGCCAAAAAAAATTATCCTCCCCGCTTTTGCTGCAATTGGGGGAATGTTGTTACCAGCATTAATATATGCATCACTTAACTGGAATGATCCTGCTGCGCTTAAAGGTTGGGCAATTCCTGCAGCAACAGATATCGCCTTTGCATTAGGGATTTTAGCAGTATTTGGCAAGAGAGTACCCATTGCCCTAAAGATTTTTCTCGTCTCACTGGCTATTATGGATGATATGGGGGCAATTGTTATTATCGCTATTTTTTACACAAGCGAACTATCAGTCACCAGTTTGGTAATAGCTTGTGCCTCTCTATTTGTCCTGGCTATATTTAACCTTAACAAATTAAAAAGTCTGACACCTTATATTCTGGTTGGTATTATCTTATGGGTCGCTGTTTTAAAATCCGGAGTGCATGCAACATTGGCAGGCGTTGTTCTGGCTTTTTTTATTCCTTTAAAAACCGACGCTAAAGATGAAAGATCATTATCCAAAACACTTGAACATGATCTTCATGATAGTGTTTCCTATGTCATCATCCCTGTATTTGCATTTGCTAACGCTGGAGTTCCATTAGATGGTCTAAGCATCAACACATTACTTGAACCTATTCCATTGGGGATTATTCTGGGATTATTTTTCGGCAAACAAATAGGCGTCATGCTTTTCAGTTTTATAGCTGTTAAGTCAGGAATTGCATCATTACCTGAGGATATTAACTGGAAACAGCTTTATGGTGTTTCACTTCTTTGTGGGGTCGGCTTCACCATGAGTTTATTTATAGGCTCATTAGCCTTTGAACAGGGTGGTACTGAAGCCATATTAATGAATGACCGTTTAGGTATCCTGGCAGGTTCAACACTATCTGCAATAGTTGGTTACTTTTACTTAAACAAAGTCTTACCTAAATAATTGCACCAAATTATAGACTTCAACCCAACTTATAAGCATTATTTGACAGGCTGTTATCTTAGCTCAGGCTGCTATCTTCAAATTTGAAGACTTCATAATCCCAGTCATTGTTATCAATTGACAGAACGATACAAGATGGTCCACCCTTGTTCCTTGTATATCCTGCAGCGCCTGGATTAAGAACATATTGCTCAGGTTCATCTTTATCGATTACCTGAATATGTGTATGACCATACACAATAAGTCTGGCCTGAGGGTGGGAAGATCTTAAATCCTGATGTGCAGGCTTATACATATCGTGTTCATGACCATGTTCAACAATAATTTTGCCACCCGGCAGCAATAATTCCTGAACATCTGGAAGATTTTTTACAAGTTGCCAATCTTTAAAATCCCATAGATACGGCTTATCATTATTTCCAGCAACAGCAATAACATGACCTGTTTTTGGCTGTAATATTTCAAGAATCAGACTTGAACCAATATCACCAGCATGTATTGCGATATCACAATCATTAATGACAGTTATCACCTGATCATCCAACTCTTCATGGGTATCAGAAATAATGCCAACTTTCATCCTTAAAGTGTCAGAGAAATCAGTTTTCTGGTTTAGCAGCATATGAATGTATTTTATTACTTTTCTTGATCTTTCTTGCTAGCAGTCTCAGCCTCTTCCTGGGCTTTTAACATATCATCACGCATCACTTCATCACCCATAACTGCAGGATCATAACGAGGATCATTCAGATTAGCATATTCCATTTCAGCATTATGACGTGCTTTCCAGAATCCTTTACGTTCTTCAGAGCGCTTATTCACCGCATCCTGCTTTGTATCAATGGTTATTTCACCAAACAGAACCTGACGCAAGAAACGATATCCAAATTCAAGTAGTGCGACATCATCTTTTTGAATTTCATCAAAAATTTTAGCGTCAAGATCATAAACAGCCTGAAAATTTGGACTTGAAATAAAACGCTTAAAACGATCCAGATCATAAGTCGCCATAAAAAGAACTTGCAGGCTTTCTACCGATGGAGTTCCAACAGAAGGACCGGCAGATTTCTTTTTTAGCATCAAACGAATCCAGTCAAGGTTGTACTTATCATATTCCTCAACACCCTGAGTTTTACGGTATTCACCCAAAGAAATTTCTTTTGTCTCGGGTAGAAAGTTTCGTTCTTCGTGACCCTTACAATGCTCTTCTTCAATACGAAAGTAATTTTGTTCATCCGTCTTTGCTTCGGTGTGTTTAACACCCATCAATCCAAATGGATAGTAACGACAAGCTGCAGGACGATCATCATAGACGCTGCAACCTTTTTCTGTCATTAACAAGCAGTGTTTATCTTCATTGGTTTTTAATTTGACACCAATAATACCATCACTGTCCATTTCCCATGGAACAGTATAATCTTTGAGAAACTGTTCAGAAGTCAACTTCAGGTGCTGTTTTAAACGAATAACATCATATGGTGCCAACATGACATCAGCCTGTTTACAGCAGGCATTAAAGCAGGATACTCCTGGATGACAAGCAAATTTAATCTTGTGTTCCTGTGTTAAAATCTCGGGGACAAATGAGCTTTCGTAAGGAAGATGTGAGACGTCTGGTTTACCCATAATAATTACCTGATTTGTTAACTTCATATAACATAAATTTTCAATCCAACTTTAAATAAGCTAATAGCTATTAGATTTTGGATGACGAAGTTTACTATATTCTTATAGATTTGTCAGTATGTCTTTTGGGGTGGTGTATAGCGGTTACTACAGATAGATTTAACTTTAGATAGACTTACCATCTTATTGATATTTAAACACTTTGAGATACAATAAGAGAATTAATTATTGATCCATTTGATTTACCTGGCTCAAACAAATTCAATATTCAATTTTTTCTTATTTCATTATAGTTTTCTCTCAAGTGTAATTTATACTTTTCTAAGTCAAATATCTTCCCATTCAGCGTTCAGCGTTCAGCGTTCAGCGTTCAGCGTTCAGCGTTCAGCGTTCAGCGTTCAGCGTTCAGCAAAAGCATAAAGAA
>JAPVVU010000118.1 GCA_028571885.1 Gammaproteobacteria bacterium
AAATTTAGTGACTATAACAGATATATTAAACGCCATATAGACTACTTAAAATACAACAAAATAACTAATGAGTGTGATTAGCAGAGAAAAACAATGGGAATTCTTGATAATTTGTAACTAATCAGCGTATTATTTACAAAAAGCCTGTGGTTGCTTATTTTTCTGACTTTGATTGTCTGAACGAAGTGGCTTTTCATAACAGAAAGCAAAGTCAGAAAAATGAGTGACCACAGGCTTAGCACGGGTAATTAATAAATACACGCTGAATAGTTACTAATGCGTTTAATAAGACCTGACACAGGATAGTGTGGAATAATAGATTCAAATCTCTACACCACCGGATATGCAATATGACCATTATAAAAAAAAGTATAAACTTTACAAATAAAAGATATTTTTTTTCTATTCTCTCAATTTTATTTATTAGCACACTGTTTTTAAATCACTTATACGCATTACCAACCCATGATAGCCAGGGCAGACAATTACCGACTTTGGCACCTATGCTGGAAAAAATCACACCTGCTGTGGTCAATATTTCAACCAAAGGAACATATCATGGTCGCAACTCAGCCCGTCATCAATTACCCGACTTCCTCAATGATCCGCTTTTTAAACGTTTTTTTAAATTTGACACGCCCAGACATCAGCAGCAGCAATTACAGGCTCTGGGTTCCGGTGTCATTGTTAATGCCCAAAAGGGTTATATTCTCACTAACAATCATGTCATTGATAATGCCAGCGAAATACTGGTTACATTAAACGACGGAAGAAAACTCGTAGCAGAACTTATCGGCACTGATCCGCAAACCGATATCGCCGTACTTAAAATCAAAAGTAACAATCTCTCTGAAATCAAACTTTCAGATTCTGAACAATTACGTGTAGGTGACTTTGCCCTGGCCATTGGTCACCCTTTTGGTCTGGGTCAAACCGTTACATCGGGCATTGTCAGTGGACTGGGCCGCAGCGGACTGGGCATTGAAGGTTATGAGGATTTTATCCAGACTGATGCCTCAATTAATCCTGGTAACTCTGGTGGTGCACTGGTTAACTTACATGGTGAACTCATTGGCATTAATACCGCAATCTTTTCCCAGAGTGGGGGCAATATTGGTATTGGTTTTGCTATTCCAGTGAATATGGCCAAATCTGTCATGAATCAACTCATAGAACACGGTACTATTCAACGTGGTTTACTTGGCGTACAGATACAGGATCTCACTCCGGAACTCGCCTCCGCCTTTGGCGTGGATATCACTCAAGGCGCGATTGTGGCACAAGTTATTTCTGACTCTGCAGCCAGTCAGGCAGGCGTCAAAGCAGGTGATATTATTATCGCAGTCAATGAGCGGCACATTAATAACTCGTCAGCTCTGCGCAACTACATTGGTTTAAAACGCCCGGGTGAAACGGCTAATCTAACAATAATGCGCGACAAAAACACATTGAAGATTAAAGTAATTATTGGCGGCGATAAAATCCTGTCATCAGTCACCCCGGTAAAAACAAAGTCGCAGACATTTAATGAACAACAACTGCACCCTTCTCTGAAAGGCGCTCACTTTGGTCAAAATAAAAATAACAGGGGCGTTCAAGTGCTCAGCGTCACAAAAGCTTCACCCGCCTGGCAGGCAGGTTTACGAGATGGCGATGTAATTATTGCCGTCAATCGCAAACCGGTTAATTCTATCAGTAATCTAAAAAAACAGGCTATAAAAATGAGCAATCAAAGCATTGCATTAAATATACACCGCGGTAATTCTGCCTTATTTCTTGTCTTAAGATAACGCTTTATTTTGTTGCCAGAATCATGCCCTGACTAAAAAAGTAATTTAAAAAAGGCAAGTAATTAAGGAAAAGGTAAATAATTAAGGAAAATGCCCACAAATATCAGCATGCCAAGCCAATGATTATTCAAAAAAGCCTGAAAGCATGTTTTTTTGTCACGATTGCGGATCAAATACTGCTGATAGATAGAAAAAACAATTGAAGCAGCAATACCCAGGTAGAAAAATAAACCCGCCTGCACTAGCCAGGCAACGCTGAACATCCCAACAGTAAAAGCCAGTTGTAATAGTGCAATAAGCAATTTATCATAATCTGCAAAAATAATAGCCGTTGATTTTACCCCTATTTTTAAATCCTCTTCCCGATCTGCCATCGCATACATTGTATCGTAACTGACAATCCACAGAATCGTCACAAAATACAAAACCCAGGCAACTCCAGGGATGTGATTTAATTGCGCAGCAAAAGCCATCGGGATTGCCCAGCTGAATGCCATACCCAGAACAATTTGCGGATAATGAGTATAGCGCTTCATAAAAGGATAAATTGCTGCCAGTAACAGAGCGATAAAACTTAAAAGAATGGTATAAACATTCAAAAATAAAACCAGAAAAAAAGCAATCATTATACAAACAGCGAACAATCCCAGCGCTTCTCGGGGAGAAACCTTACCCGATGTAATCGGACGGTTTTTAGTGCGCTCAATATGTTTATCAATATTTCGATCAGCGTAATCATTAATCACGCAGCCTGCTGAACGCATAATAAAAACACCCAGTGCAAAAATAACCATGATAGAAACAGGCGGAATACCCTCTGCCGCAATCCATAAAGCCCAAAAAGCAGGCCATAAGAGTAACCACGTGCCAATTGGCCGGTCCATTCTCATCAATAAATAATATTGCTGTAAACGATCTCTGGTAAAATATTTACTTGTGAAAGACATAGTATCTTTTCAGCTCGCCCCGGTTATTTGTAAAGAGGAATTAAGTTAAATTAAGAACAATTAATTTTAGTAATTATTCAGCGTATTATTTACAAAAAGCCTGTGGTTGCTTGTTTTTCTTACTTTAAACTGTTTGAGCGCAGCGAGTTTTTAAAGTCAGAAAAATAAGTAACCATAGGCTTAACACTGGTAATTAATAAATATACGCTGAATAGTTACTAATTTTATAACTTAAATTTTAACATTGGTGAGTACAGGTGGAAATAAATGATTATGAGGATGCGCATTCACAGATGCCGTTGCTAAAATTTCAGGAAGAAAAACTTCAGCAACCAATAAAGGCTTGTGCCGCAAACGAAAAATAGAGCGTCTGGCCCACACTTTATCAGGCACAACTTTCTTTGACACAAAAAGCGTCTTATCACTCATATTGCCCACAGCACTATCAAACAATTGATGTCCATTTTTTAAAACAGCTATTTCCATCGTATCTCTTTGTAAACCCGGTTGAGCAAACAGGAATTCACCCAGTGGTCGATTGCCCAAATGACTCAATTGACGTTGCGGTCCGGTCAGGGTTTTGATGGGGATTACAGTCCGGGCAAAAATAACCGGCGTATTGCCGCAATAAAGTAATACTTCACGAATCAGAGCGTAGCGACGGCTTTTTAATTTAAGCCTCTGTATTTCATCATTGGATGGAATGCTCATCCCCTGACGCAACAGCCTGACTGAAAATTGTCCCATTTGATTGGATTGACAATGATTTTTTATTCTCAGAGTGAGAGAAGCACTGTCAACCAGCCATTCTCTAGTACTATCTGACATATGCAAAATAGAGGCATAATCAACAGCAACCCAATGCGGGAGCCGTTTAAACTGTCGAATAAAGTCTGGCATACAATAACAAAACGGCTTGGTTAACAATTGAGGAATAAAAGAGCAATGATATTAACACAAAGCCCTAGCGCTGAAAACTGATCGATTTAATATCCAATAATGAATGATCGAATACGCCCGAATCACTCTTGCCGATAATTCGGGTAAATGGAGCTGACATGACTTCCATTCTAATTTCCCTGGTTTTCAGCTCAACGGCTACAAGTAACTGATTTTTTGCTGTGGGACGGACTTTAATCGTCTTAATGGCATCGTAGGGGATCTGTTCTTTGTCACTGACGAGAAAATGCTGTCCGCGACTTTTTTGACGGCCTTTTGAACTACTCAACGCCTTTCTCTGCAACGTCATTTTTGTCTCATTAACAAAATCAACTTGTATTCCAGACGTTTGAGACTTATTAGCTGAATGCTTGCCAACTACTTTGATCTCTGGCTTTTTAGCCACATTATTAACTGTCGTTTTATTCTTATTTTTGGATGTCTGAGAGGATATTTGGTGAGAAAGATCCAGTTCAATAACAGGGCTTTCATTTTTTTCCGCGAGAGCTTTCTTATCTAAGGGTACTTTTTTTCTGGCCGATGACTTATTTTTTAATGATTTTTTAGCTGCGGTTCTGAGTAGTATTTTTGAATTAAAAAATTCAATTTGTTTGATGTCTTGCAGTGATTTACTAAAACGTCCGATTTTTGCTTCGCCGCTAATCACGGGAAAAGGCTTCTTAATAATTTTCACCTCTTCATAACCATCAGCCATAATAAAGCGGGCCTGCATTTTATTTTTTCCATACTTATGGTTGATTATAATTTTATTCACTTTTAGCAAATCAATCGTAATGCCATCCGAGAGCATTAGTTCCGGCACATCGGTTTTCTCCCCCTGCAGAGAACTTCGTAATGAAGCGGTCTCCAATTCTAATTGAGTTGTTGTTAACAAAGACAATAAAACATAGGCCTTATTATTTTTTTTAGCTTTTTTTGCCGTTTTGTCTGTCTGAGCAGAGACACGATTCATCGAGCGTTTATTCTTCTTGTTTTTCTTATTTGACGCAGCCCCCTTTAACCAGTTCAGACGCTCACCTGTTTCACCTTTTGCACAGGGCTCATCAGAAAAATTAATGTCTCCCGCATCATTTTCACATTTATACACCTGAGCCTGCACCGAATGACTCAAAACCAGTAGAAAAATAAATCCAAAAAAACATTTATTCAACATATTGTTAGAACTCCTGAGCATCTCTTTGACATAAGCTGGCCACTGCAAACTGATTTTTTATACATTCTGATAGTCCCTGTTTTTTCCAATCCATCGATTAATCAGAGGATCAACTGCTTCAGGATAGTCATTAATGATCCGTTGAGCAACCTCATTAATTCCTGGAATGAGATGTTGATCCCGGACTATATCCGCAATTTTCATTTCAGCCAGCCCTGTTTGCCGGGTACCGAGCACTTCTCCCGGTCCTCTTAGCGCCAAATCTTTACGTGCCACTTCAAAACCATCATTGGTTTCTCGCAAAGTCATCAGACGTGCCTTACCATTTTTTGAAAGTGGACTGCCATACATTAAAACACAAGCACTCGACTGACTACCGCGCCCGACACGCCCTCTAAGCTGATGCAATTGTGACAAGCCCAGACGTTCAGCATTTTCAATAATCATCAAACTTGCATTGGGCACATCGACTCCCACCTCAATGACTGTGGTAGCAATCAATAATAAAATATCACCCTGTTTGAAGGACCGCATAACCGCCTTCTTTTCATCGCCCTTCATGCGGCCATGCACCAGGCCAATTGATATATCAGGTAATTGACTGCACAAAAGTTCATAGGTTTGTTCAGCAGCCTGACATTGCAGCACCTCCGACTCTTCAATCAAAGTACAGACCCAATAAGCCTGCCGGCCATTGAGGCAGGCCTGATGGACTCTTTGCAGAATATCATCGCGGCGCTGTTCACCTAAGACAACCGTTTCCACCGGTGTTCTACCGGGCGGTAATTCATCAATAATAGAACAATCCAGATCAGCATAAGCCGTCATAGCAAGGGTTCGGGGAATGGGTGTTGCGGTCATAATAAGCTGATGCGGGTAAAACGCCTTACCTGGTTGAGACTCTTTATTTAGCTGAAGCTCCTTATTTGGCTGAAGCTCCTGTCCTTTTTGTAATAGGGCCAGCCTTTGATGAACACCAAATCGGTGCTGTTCATCGATAATAACCAGGCCTAAATGATGAAAGGTGACTTCAGCCTGAAATAGCGCATGAGTACCAATAATCATTTGTGCAGTACCATCAGCAATACACTTTAGTGCTTCTCTGCGCTGTTTTATCTTACTCTTACCACTTAACCAGGCAACACTTAAGCCCATAGGCTCCAGCCATTGTTGAAAATTATCCCGGTGCTGCTCTGCCAGTAATTCAGTCGGTGCCATTAATGCTGCCTGAAAGCCATTTTCAATAGCATAGAGAGCAGCCAATGCTGCAACCACAGTTTTTCCTGAGCCAACGTCCCCCTGAATAAGCCGCTGCATAGGATGCGATTGACTGACATCCGCAGCGATCTCCGCCACCACTCTTGACTGTGCAGGTGTTAATTTAAACGGCAGCTGTTCAAGAAACTGTGTACTGTATTGCTGCTGCCCTGACTGCTTAGATGCCAAAGAAAGGGGGTAAGCATACTGCTGCGCTTGTCTCTGGTAGGCACGTTTCATACTTAATTGATGTGCCAGTAATTCTTCAAAAACAAGGCGTTGACGATAGGGGTCATTGCCTTCAACTAACTCAAAAACAGGACAATCAGGCGGCGGGGCATGCAAGTAAATTAATGCCTGTAATAAAGAAGGCAACTGTAATTCCTGGCGTATTGATAGCGGTAGAAAATCACATACCTGTTCTTTACATGGCCGTTCTTTACATGCTTTTCCCTGCTGGACTTCTTGTGGTTCGATTTGCGACTTCAGGTGTTCAATAACCTGACCGATGGCATTGCGTAAAGCCAGTTGAGACAGGCCTTCAGTGGTCGGATAAATAGGGGTCAGAGTTTCATCAACCTGAATCGGCTGATGTTGATCAATAATTCGATATTCCGGATGAGTAATTTCCAGGGACTGTCGGCCTCTTTTTATTTCACCAAAACATTTAAGCCACTTACCCTGCTCCAGAGCACGAGTCAGTCCAGCGACCTGTTGTTTATTAAAATGGAAAAAACGCAGACTGACAACACCGCTGCCATCACTAATTTCACAGCTTAACACTGCTCGTCGTGCAAAATGTGTTTTGCATTGAGTCAGCTCACCAGTCAGCAGTGCACTATCCCCTATGCGCAGACTGGAAATAGGCACAACTCGTGTCTTATCCTGATACCTTATCGGCAGATGAAACAGTAGATCATTAAGAGTCAGCAGCGAACGTTTGGCAAAACGCTCCAGCATCTTCTCCCCTATACCGTTAAGAACAATGATAGACTGCTCAAGCCAGGCTTCATCCCTGAAATTTTTTTTCACATGAATTCTTTATTAAAAAAGTCCTAATAATTATGAATATTACCTACAGCAAATGACTGATAGATGACCAATATCACTTTCTCACCGTTTTCATTGACTTTAAATTTTTTATAAACACCCTCTTGCTCCATAACCACACGGCAGCTCATTTTGTCTTTATAACTGACACAGATCTCACCTTTATCACTGACCGCCCATTTTGAAGTAAACTTATGGCCATTCTGCATACCTCTCATACTGCCGTCAGGGTCAGCATAAACCGTCATTTTCAAATTTCTCGATGGAATAACAGCAACATAAGTCTTATCAGAAAATAACTCTGTGAGCTCTTCTGAGGATAAAATATGTGCTGGACATGCTTGTGGTGTATGAGAAACAACCTCTGGATTTGAACAGGCACTACATGCGTTTGAGTAAGTTTTTACGTTGTTATCATGACTTAAGCCACAGACTGGGTTGTAATCCATAGTACAGATCATGGAACGTTTTTCAGGACATGCTGTACTCTTAATGGTTCCTACAGTTTCACTCGCAGAGCAATTTGAAAAAATTGCAATCATACTAATCCATAAACCAATCAATAATCCAGGCAGCTTGTTCATTTCTTATGCTCCAGTTGTAACAATTACCAAAAAGTTTCCCGGCACTGTTTTCATGTTTTTTTCACAGTATTTCGATTGTATCAGAAATAATGACTATATAATTCAGATGACAGCTCATTTTACAGCTATTTTTTCGTTAATGAAGCATTCATAACCCAACCCGGAAATTGTTAACAACACCCTATATCACACATTCTTTGCACCAGCTCTTTGCATCAAGTACAGTAAAAATTTGCTGAGTGAAATTTCCGGCGGATTATGTGAGCTATTACTTGGGGTTTTTACCAATAGATATAATTATATAAAAGCATTAGAATTTACTTATATTAATTAAAAGCACAGATTATGAATATTGACACAGGTAAAGCAAATATAAGCCCGTATAATGAAAAGGATAATATTATTCTGGTTGACATTTATGCAGATAATGAATTGCTCAGGAATGATATAGATGACATTCATAAAGCGATTGAACAGTTTGATATGCAAATACCAGTAGATACCATTTGTGTTAAATCAGGTAAATACCATCTCTCTGATGAGGCATTTGAATACTCAGTTAAGCATAATTGTATTCATAATAAAGTTGTCTATGTCATCAAACATATGGCCGATATCCACTTTCCCTCTGAAGCGCAGGAAACTTATTTTAAAGAACATCTGGTTGATTACTGCACATCACTTGATGATGCTTAT
>JAPVVU010000119.1 GCA_028571885.1 Gammaproteobacteria bacterium
ATAAACGCCAGGTTCTGATGCGGATCATTAAATAATGAATGCTCACTATTTCCCCTCATGGGGCCTACTTTTGGTGGAACACTTACTTAGGGTAATTACTGATAGAATTCAGTGACCAAAAATAATTTTTTATCACGCACAAAAAAGATCCATAAAAAAATATTTGCCTTATATTTGTGCAATATTTCTGACAACACACCCAACCATAAAAATTTAATAACTATATTTCAGTCACTTAAAAAAAATCTATATTTGGTACAAATTATGCTTGTACTTATAAGCTTCATTGATAAATACTACCGAGAATGATCATATAAACATTATGTTGTTTTGTCATCATGATGTAATATTTTTCCGTTAGCATATGTACTGAATATTTAGGATCTACCTGTATTGCCATATTTTTTGGACATTCTATAATTCAGTAAAATCAACCTGGGGGGAACCAGATAATGGTTAGTCAGCTGCACGAAAGTCCTTTTAAATTTAAAAACAATAAGTTTAAAGTCCGTCAGATAATAACAAAGTCTACAGGCAAATTAGCACCTGCTATTCGCCATATTCTGGAAAAAATATCCATACTTTTAATCCCATTACCTCTTTTTATGCTTTTTACTGGCACAGAGGGTATCATTGAACAGGAGTCCCCGGAGAGCCTTGCATCCCTTAGTTCTGTCAGCTCTGGTTTTTTTAACTCTATTGATATGCACTCTTTAATTTTTGTAGGGGCTTTTGGCGTCACATTTATTATCTGGTTTTTAACCAGAAGAATGTGGAATAACCCTGAAGATACTTCTTATGAAAACACTGAATACACGGATGAATATGAAGAATTTGTGGATGCAGAATTAACCCATGACCAGCAGGGAAAAACTCACGACCATAAGTGAATTCTGACAGTGGCGCACAAGTTTATTTGTGAAAAATCCAGCAAGGCAAACTTTTCGTCACCCGATTAACCTGCCTGTCTCTACTGCGTGCATCTGGCATCAGTGATTCAAAATATAACCAAAAGGCTTGCGAATGATTCATATGCACTGTATGAACTAATTCATGCAGCAATATATAATCCAGCAATTTTTTTTCAATAAATAATAGACGATAGTTCAGATTAATATTCTTTTTTGAAGAACAGCTCCCCCAACGCGTTTTTTGTGCCCGAATTGTTAGACGCTCATAGGGTAAAGTGAATTCTTTGCTCAGTTGATCCAGCCTTTGTTGCAGATAATATCGAGCATAGTCTTTAAAAAACTTTTCCAACAATTGAAAAACTCGCTTTCTATTTCCCCTTCCCCTGATTGCTAATTTATATTCATCCAGGTGATGTAAGGTTAAGGAGCCTTCAGCGTTCAATAAAGAGCCTTCAGCTTTTGATAAGGAGCCTTTAGTCTTTGACAAAGAGTCATAAGTAATAGAAAAAATAACGCCCAGGGCAATTAGGGTTATTTTTTCAGGTAGTTGACATTGTTCAATATCAGGTATTATCTGCCCTCTTGCCTGTAACTTTTCAATTGCCTCACTAAGCCAATCTTGTTTTTCTCTAACAAATTCCGGAATTAATTTCGCCATTCGTCGCTGACTCATAGATTTAGGCACAACAACGACAATTCCTTTGTCCAATGAAATTGTCAGGCGCATATATTTTGCTCTGCCAGAGACTCGAATGGAATATTGTTTAAGCAGTTGTTCAGAAGATAACAATTTATTATTAACACCTTTCACTGTTAAATGAGGAGGATAGACTTTTTTATTCTGAGTTAAAAATATCGAGCAGATATTAGAATTCCAACACTTTAACTGTTATGCTGAGATCATTGCAAGACTTCACTGAAATAAATGACTGAAATAGATAAATGGCTGAAGCGACATCTACTGAATATATTGAATTAAAACGCTCTGTTGATTTGCTGGAGCTGGGTATGTTTGTCTCCCGCCTGGATCGTCCCTGGGAAGAAACTGATTTCATCTATCAGGGCTTCCAAATAAATACTCTGGAAGAACTGCATACTCTGAAAGAAACCTGTGACTATGTGTACGTTCGAGCCGCTAAACAAAAATGGCATCCCGAGCAAGAGAGTCTGCCAATAGATCAAACTGTTTCACAGGAAAGAATCACCTACATTAATAAAATTCCTATTGATCAGGAATTAAACCATGTTCGCTCGGCCTATAAAGATGCCTGCTCCCAAACAGCTGCCATACTTGATACGATTCGCCTGAGTGGTGAACTGGATGTTCACCAGGTCAATCAGGTGGTTGATGACTGTGTTGACAGTATTTTACGCAATAATTCAGCGCTTGTCTGGCTCACTCAAATACGCAATAAAGACAACTATACGGCAGAGCATTCACTCAGAGTTTGTATTTATGCCATCGCTCTTGGAAGAGAGCTTGGCTTTCGTGAATTAGAGCTGCAAAATATCGGCGTTTGTGGTCTTCTTCATGATGTTGGCAAGGTTAGAATCCCACAAGAGCTATTAATGAAGCAAGGTGATTTGAGCGAAGAGGAAATAAAAATCATGCAGCAGCACCCCATTTATGGGAAAAAGCTGCTGATCTCTAAATCTGGTATTTTCCCTGGCGCTGTGGATGTGGCTTATTGCCATCATGAACGACTGGATGGTTCTGGTTATCCTCGAGGAATTACCGCAGAACGTATTCCCTATTATGCGAAAATCATTGGTATCCTTGACTCCTACGATTCCATGATATCAGACAAGCCTTATAGCAAGGGTATGACTACATTGGATGCTTGTCGTCATATTTACCAATGCAAAAATACACTCTATGATAAAACGATTCTGGGTCATTTTATCCATTTTATTGGCATCTATGCACCCGGCAGTCTGGTGGAAATGAATACTGGTGAAGTAGGCATTATTATTGAAACAAATAATGAAGATGGTATTAAACCCAAAATATTGTTAGTTCTGGGCTCGGACAAAAAAGCAAAAAATAAACGTATAATTGATCTAAAAAAAGGTGATATTACTTTTACTAATACCCTTTATATCATTAAAAAATCACTTTCCAGTGGGGCCTATGGTATCCATATTGAAAATTATCTTGATGATGGTATATTGCTGGAAACTTGAATCAAAAGACTCATTTATGATTAAAATTTAGTAACTATTCAGCTTAATACGAGGAAATAACCATTTGAAGCCCTATGGTCACTAGCTTTTAAAGTCAGAAAAACTAGTGACCATAGGACTTTTGTATTATCTGACTGAATAGTTACTAAAATTTAATCCTTATTTGCCGGACTAACGCTTGGACAGTAAAAGACTGCCCCAATGGGTAGATGGTCAGATAACTTGCGCCATCTTTTATGTTCGAATGACAAAGCTTCATGGAGGTGTAGTCCTCGGTAATAGATCCTGTCAACCTGTAAAGTAGGCCGCCATACGGGAAAAGTTCTAGCATGCTGACCTGAGTAATTTAGAAAGGCTTCTTTGAGTCCCAGATCAATTTTCATATGATCAAGCGCACGCTTTCGCCAGTCATTAAAATCACCTGCCATAATAAGCGGCTCATCATCTGGAATTGTCTCTTCAATAGCCTTAGCAATCAGATCCAATTGCATTTCTCTTTCCGCTTCAAACAAACCCAGATGCACACACACCAGATTCAGCGTTGTCTTATTTGGTAAAAGGATCTTGGCATGCAAGTAACTCCGGCTGGCAAATTTTGCCCTGGAGAGGTTTTTATTATGCCACGAGATAATTGGGTATTTGCATAAGAGACCATTTCCGTGATGGCCTTTTTTATACACTGCATTTTTTGCATAAAGAGAAAATGGCCAGCGATTTTCAGCTAGAAATTCACCTTGCGGCTTTAAAGGCCACGATTCAATTTTACGGCTGCGTTTATGATGCTCTCCCTGAAGTTCCTGCAAAAAAATCACATCGGGATCAATTTCTTCCAGAGCCTCTCGAATTCCAAACAAAGTAAAACGTCTATTGGCAATACTAAAGCCTTTATGAATATTATAAGTCAGTATTTTAATGCTGTTAGAAGCGTTTATCGTTTTATCTGTCACTTAATTTATTTATCTTGATTACCATATTTGAATACTATTGAAGCTAAGTGCTTTTTACTTTTTATATTAAGAATTGGTAATTATTCAGCCTGTATTTATTAAATACCTGTGACCATAGGCATTTTGTAAATAATACGCTGAATAGTTACAAGAATTGTTGATTTTAATAAGGCTGGTCAGTGAAAAGTTCTCACCACGCCAGACACCACGCCTAATATTTGCACCTCTTCATTTTTAAGAAAAATAGGCTCCATCTCAGCATTGGCAGGCTGTAATCGAATGCCCTTTTTTTCGATATAAAACTTTTTTAATGTCACTTGTTCATTATTGATCAAACAAACAACAGATTGGCCATTTGTGGCACTTTCTGTTTTTTCAATAATGATCACATCCCCATCTTGAATATTATCATCTATCATAGAATGCCCTCGCACTTTGAGTGCATAGGTATTACGACTGACCATCGTTTCTGGAACAGCAATAGATTCATTCTGTTCCACACGTTCTATTGGCTGCCCTGCGGTAATAAAACCAAGCAAAGGCACATCAACCAAAACTTCTGAGCCAACCCCGTCTAATACCTCCAATTCTGGAGTCCAGACTGACCGTTTATTTTTAGGTAACAAATAACTGATTTCTGCCGACATACCACACCTCGCAACATATTATCATTTAGGACTTTAGGGAATTTATTCCCGTATAAAATCATTATCCAAGTGTTCAGGATGCTAAGAAATTCATTTCTTTAATATCCTTATTCCCGGAAACAGGATAAATAAAGAGTATATACTTTTTGTACATTATTCAAGCTAATAATACAAATTATTGATAATATGTAACTATTTTATCCCTTTATCACTCAACTGACTCAACACCAAACATGTATTTATACATAACACCATGCATAATTGATGCAAGAGGAAGAACCCAGATTAAGCCTATTAAAAATGGAAGTGCAGCCACCATCATTAATAGCGATAGTAATAAATACAAAAAGAACACTTTAAACCAATGTTTAGAGATTGCCTTGCGAGATGCTTCCATCGACTCCCAGACGCCCATGTCTCTGTCAATCATCAGAGTCATTGCCATCATATAAGCAACAGCCAGATAGAGACCAGGAAGTACCAGCAACATAAAACCCAGCATGATAAGAATACTCATCACTATCGTAAGGATAGTCAAAGGGATTACTTTCCCATAATGACTAAAGACTGAAGTGGCATTAATATCTGCATCGACAGAACGATGAACACCCATTAAAATAATGCCTGCTAAAATAGGATACAGAATGGGTATGGTTATCAAGCTTGGGATTATGGCCCAAATCATACCCTCACTCATACGTCCCTGCTGTATCAACAGCTCTGGATCAGGTGCAGCAAAAGCAAACACTGCATTAACGGCAATAGCGGCTACAATATAAAACAACCAGGCAAGTAAAAAGGTACCCTTTGCACCGCTTGTTCTTTCCCATGCTTCAGCAAAAATCTCACCGATAGTAAAGTCATAATCACCATTAATCCCTCCCTCAAGCGAACCCTGCCCCTCTTTACTAACAATATTTTTTTCCAGCAATGCCTCAGGTGTGGCATATGGATTGCTCTCCACTGAGCTAGAGCCTTCAGCTGGATAAGAGTTATCGCCTTCGGTACCATTACTTTCTACACCTTCATCAGATTCATACTGCAAAGAACTATTTTGCTGATTAGCCAGGTATTTTGAGATATAAATTCCGCAGGCAAGACATTCATCACCTTCAATTTGTTCGGAACCACACTTTGGACATATGGCAACAGAAGAATCTATCTCATCATCCGAATCTGAATCAGAGTCTCCTTCCCCATCCATAGGTTCTAATGACAAGCCTTGAGGTTCAGGGACAATTTCATCCAGACGAGTAATCATGCCGCAAGTTTCAAATGCAGCAGCATACTGTTTTGCTTTCTTTTCATCTAAATCTTTTTTTATAACAACATCGGATGTTGCAGCGACTATTTGCTGAGCTTTTTTCTCACTAATACCAAATTTGCTGCAAAATTTTTCGATAAATTCTTCTGCTGTAATACCCTCTTGCAGTCCCGAATGAACCACATTAAATTTGCTCTCCAATGTCCTCTCCTCAATGTTTTATATTTATTATAATTATTTAATTAAACCACTGTTTTTCATGTCCTTAATAACCAGAGCAGCTAACTCTTTAATCACTGCCTCACTCGATGAAGCATTAACACTTTTTGTTTTGCCTGCCCAGATCAGTTTCTCAGTTTTAACAGAATAAACTCTTGTTTCAAGCTGAACGATGGTATCGGTTACTGTGTATCCCGGACGATAGACCGCTTCATAGGTTGAACCATAATAACCACCATAACCATAACCGTAGCGACCATATCCCCCCCCCCTTCTGGGCACATAATCAACACGAGCTGGTACATCGCGCTGTTCCTTTACAACACCTTTAAAACTGGTGATTAACACTGAATCAGCCCCAATTTTATTCACTGCTGCCAAAATATCTTCTTTCGTATCAAAATCTTCTTTTTCAGGCATCAATGTATAGCCTGCAATAGCGTGCTTGCCTTCTGAATCAACTTCCTTAGAAAAAGTTGCTTCAAACGTTCTGCGCCGAAGATCATCCTTAAACACCCCAAGCACCAGGACTTTCTGTAATTTGGGGCCGGAATATTCTGCATCATGCCAGCGCTCATAGAGTTTTGTCTGTGTTGCACAAGACGCAAAGCCTAGCAAACTGACTGAAATAAAAAAACGAGCAAATCTTTTTAGAAACATTATGAAATCCTTCAAGAGATAATCTTGATTTTGATATATTTATAACAGATACTTATATTCTAGTCTGATAAAAAAAGTAAAGCCATGAATGAAGTAGAAAAACACAAAATACGTGAAAAGCTTGAAGAACTAAAGCTTGAACACCGGGATCTGGATGATGCAATTCATCATATGCCGAAAACGATTCATACTCAAATGCAAATCTCTCGCCTTAAGAAACGTAAACTGTGTCTAAAAGATGAAATAATCAAACTGGAAAACATTCTAATTCCTGATATTATTGCCTGATACTCTTTCCCGATATTCTTTTTTGATACTCTTTTCTGACACTCTATTCCGAAAAGAGGAGCTTAGAGTTTTCCTTTCACTGATGGCTGTTTCTTTGATGTTTTATCACTACCCAATAGATTATGTCTGACATGTTCTGCAAAACCGATACCTGCCTCAGAATAAAAATTATACACAGCCGCAGCGCCTGCATCTTTTAATAAATTAATCTCATCATCATACATTGCAATGGCCGCAATATATCCCTGAAAGCCTTTTTCTTTTAACTGTAAAATCGTAAATATATTTTTATCAAAATCAGGCAGGTTTAAAAAGACCATGGATATTTCAGTCAGATCAATGGTTCCCCAGAAATCCTTATCCATCACATCAGCATATATCACTTTTCTTTTATTGAGGTCATGATCTTTAAACACTCCCGTATCAAAATCAATGCCTTTAACTGTATCAGGAAAATGATAATTGAGATCTTCATAGACACCCGTACCAATTCTACCCATTCCAAACACCAGAATTTTTGCCCCGGATACATCAACCGGTAATTCATCTTTTAGACGTTGTTCAGATTGCCAGCGTCTCAGGTTTAGCGAATATCGAGCGTATAATTCATGTGCTGTGGCATTCAGCGGGGAGGCAATGACAAAGGTCATTGCCAGGGCAATGGCTATCGTAATCAGCCAGTCATTACTCATCCAGCCATTGCTGACGCCAATAGCGCCGACTATCAGACCAAATTCTGAATAATTAGCCAGACTGAGCGAGGTCAGAAAGGATGTTCTGGCTCTCAGGCGTGTTTTAAGTGACAACCAGAAAAAGAGCAGGACCTTGGCAAACATAAACAAAGATAATATACCGGCCAGGATAAGATTTTCAACTGAAGGGCTCCCTGAGAGGCCAATATTGACAAAAAATCCAACCAGAAAAAGATCTTTAAAATTATAAAGTGTTTTAGAGACCTCGTTGGCTTTACTGTGTTGAGCCAATAAAATACCAAAAATCAAAGCCCCTAAATCAGCTTTCATACCCACAAGCTCAAACAGCGCTGCGCCGCCAACAGCCAGCAGTAGACTGTATAAAACCAGTAACTCACCATGTTCAACCTGGTCCATTAATTTATACAAAACCGGACGAATAAACGGCAGGCCCAGGAGAGCCAGAGCCCATACAGAAGGAATTTTACCCGTTGATGCCGTCAGAAAAATAACCGCAAAAATATCCTGAACAATTAAAATACCAATGGCAATTTGGGCATAAAGCGCACCCATTTC
>JAPVVU010000120.1 GCA_028571885.1 Gammaproteobacteria bacterium
ACTACTGCCAGGGTTTGCTGGTTCATGGCCACCTGGGCCCCTGGTTCCAGGTCAGATTCTCTTATTTTAAGATAGTGGGTTTTATTGGTTAGGTAGATTAAAAATCATGAGTTCTACTCTTTTATTGAATGCTTCTTTAAAAAATAAAGCGCCAGCAAAAATCAATTTATTAGGCTATGATTTAGTACATATGAAAGCTTTTTTTACCGAAATTGGTGAAAAACCTTTTCGAGCTGTACAGGTTCTGAAGTGGATTCATCAGTTTGGTGCAGAAGATTTCAGCCAAATGAGCAATGTCAGCCAGGACCTGCGACGTAAACTGAGTGAGATTGCGGAAATAAGGGCACCAGAGATTGTTGCGGAGCAAAAGGCCAGTGATGGTACGATAAAGTGGCTGATGCGTCTGGATGGTGGTAATAGTATTGAAACCGTTTATATTCCAGAAGACAATCGAGGTACTTTATGTGTGTCTTCACAAGTGGGATGCGCTTTGGATTGTGGCTTTTGTTCGACGGCTAAACAGGGCTTTAATCGGAATTTGACCAGTGCTGAAATTATTGCACAATTATGGGTAGCCAATAGAGCCTTAAACCCTTTAGCGCTGAAATCTCTTGCTTTAAACTCTTTGCCATCAAACTCTTTGTCATTAAACAAGGATGCATCCAATGGGGCTGAAACGGGTATCAGACACGGCAAAGTTCAAGACTCAAAAAACCGGGTCATTACTAATGTCGTTTTGATGGGAATGGGTGAACCCTTACTTAATTTTGACAATGTAGTTGAAGCTATCCATCTGATGTTAGAAGATAATGCCTATGGTTTATCAAAGCGTCGGGTGACGATCAGCACGGCTGGTGTGGTTCCAGCTTTGAAACGTCTGCGTGAAGAATGTGATGTGAGTCTGGCAATTTCACTGCATGCACCGAATGATCAAATTCGAAATAAAATTGTGCCATTGAATAAAAAATACCCCATTAAGGAATTATTAGAAGCTTGTCAGTATTATTTTAAGGGTGATACGAAAAAGAAGCAGTTTACTATTGAATATGTTATGTTAGCCGGGGTTAATGATAGCGAGAAGAATGCTCATGAACTGGCCTCTTTATTAAAAAAACTGCCTTGCAAAATCAATCTGATACCATTTAATCCCTTTCCCAATAGTGAATTTGCCTGCTCAAAAATGCAAACAATTAATCGCTTTAAAGATATATTGTATAAAGCTGGTTACGTCACTGTCATACGAAAAACACGCGGTGAAGATATTGATGCAGCATGTGGTCAGCTTGCAGGTAAAGTAAAAGATAAAAGTCGACGTATTAAAGTTGCAAATACTGAGTAATTATAAAAATTTGAATCTTCATAATAGCAGCTCTTAACTTTATGTTTAACTTTATGTTTAACTTTATGTTTTAAATAAAAGGGCTCTTTAATTATGGTAATAGGGGAATTGGCTGAATGAAAGAAGTGATAGTAGTGTTGTTGTCTGTTTATGCATTGAGTGCATGCCAAAGTACATCGTACGACGCATATGAAATGGGTGAGTTGGATGAAGATTCGAAAGCATACACTGAGAATAAAATTGCTGATATCAACACTCAATTAGGGGCGGGTTATATTGCTAATGGTCATTATGAACGGGCAATGCTTAAGTTAAAAAAAGCATTAAAAGCTGAGCCTAATTATGCGCAGGCTCATAATTATTTAGGTGTTTTATATAATCGCCTTGAACGTCCGGAAAAAGCAAGTCAGGAGTTTAAAATAGCCATGAAGCTTGCACCTAATAATCCCTCTATTTTGAATAATTATGCTATTTTTCTTTGCGAACAGAAAGAATTTGATCAGGCACAGCAATTATTTAAAAAAGTGACCAATAATCGACTTTATGCAAATCGAGCCAATGCCTATCAGAGTGCCGGCTGGTGTGCATTAAGTAATGATAAATTGGAGTTGTCAGAAAAACTCTACCGCGAGTCACTGGAAATAAATTCTGATTCACCACCTTCATTACTGGGTCTGGCGAAAGTCAATTATAAAAAAGAAAGTTATTTATACGCATGGAGTTATTTTGAGCGTTTTTATAAACTATCGGTTCTTGATGCGGACAGTCTCTGGCTGGGAATTAATATTCTTAATAATCTCAATGCGCCGGACAAAAATTTATTATCCAGTTTTGAGTTACAATTAAAGAGTAAATACCCGGACAGTGATGAAACCAAATGGTTTTATCAAGGAAAACAGGAATACTAATCTTGGAAAAACAATCAGAACAACAAGAATTAAAGGATATTATTGCCACCAGGGAAGATGGCTTTGGGCATCGCTTTAAAACTGCTCGTGATGAAAAAAATCTGAGTATTGAAGATGTCGCCCGGGAATTACACCTGGGTAAAAAAATCATATTGGCACTGGAAAGTGAAGATCACACACAATTACCTGCTGCGGCTTTTGTCTGCGGTTATATTCGTAATTACGCAAAATTTTTAAAAATTCAAGCCGAACCATTAATTGAATATTATAAAAATGAACGCAGTGATGACACGCTTGAGCCTGCACTTAAAATTATCAAAGGAAAAGACACATCTGGCCATTCAATTTTTTCGGCCTCTTTTTCCGCAATAGTAGTGCCGGTAATAACGTTGCTTATTTTACTGGCACTGGCGGCAGGCGGCTGGGGAATTTGGCTTTATGTGTCAAATAATAAGCTTATTAATAGCAGCGAAAGTGTTGAATCAGAAGCAGTGATAGTGGATGCTGTTATAGACGCACCCGATAATAATGATGCCGGGATGCTCTTGTTGCCTGAGCTTAATGAGCCATATGTTCCACCAGAAGAGGAACGCTTAGAACAGAGTAATAGTACACTTGAAAACTCTTTGTCTGCTGAAGCTTCTATATCCGCTGAGGGCTCTTTACCTGCTGAGGGCTCTTTACCCGCTGAGGGCTCCCAACCCACAGAAGGCTCTTTACCCGTTGAAAGCTCTCTACAGGCTGAAGGCTCCTCACCTGCTGACTCTTTGTCTGCGGATAGGCCAACTCAGACTGCTATTGATTCGCAGCCGGTTATTATTGCCGATAACAGGTTGGTTCTGGAATTTTCGGGCGATTCATGGGTGAGTATTAAAGATGCTGACAATAAAATTCTGGCAACTGGTCTTAAAACATCATCAAAAGTGCTTTATCTGGAAGGGAAAATGCCCTATAAAGTTTTTCTGGGCGATGCGCGAGTTGTTAAGATTAGTCTCAATGGAAAAGTCTTTGATCACTCAAAGTACATAAATGAGAAAAATATTGCTCGATTTAATGTAAAATAGCCCCCTTTATTTATTCTCTTTACTTATACTCTTTACTTATACTATGGAAGCACCTTGGCAGAAAAAATCCAATCAATTCGAGGAATGAATGATATTCTTCCTGATGAAAGTCCCGCCTGGCAGTTTATTGAAGAAAAATTACGCCAACTCATGCAAAGCTACGATTATGATGAAATACGCTTTCCTGTGGTTGAAAAAACGGCTTTGTTTAAACGCTCTATTGGTGAAGTCACTGATATTGTTGAAAAAGAAATGTACACTTTTGATGACCGAAACGGTGATAGTCTTACTTTAAGGCCAGAGGGAACGGCCGCCTGTGTGCGTGCAGGGATACAAAATGGTATACTGGTCAATCAGCAGCAGAGATTATGGTATATGGGTCCCATGTTTCGTCATGAGAGACCGCAGAAAGGGCGTTATCGCCAGTTTCATCAACTGGGGGTTGAAGTGTTTGGACTAGATGGGCCTGATATTGATGCTGAGCTGATTTGCATGACAGCACGTCTGTGGAATATGTTGGGTTTATCCGATTCTGTGACACTGCAGTTAAATTCCCTGGGTACGCCTTCTTCAAGAGAAGTTTACCGCAATATTTTGACCGATTATCTGCAAGCCAATGAAGCACTACTGGATGAAGATAGTTTACGTCGTTTGCAAAGTAATCCTTTGCGAATTCTGGACAGTAAAAATCCAGCTATGCAGGATATGATTGAACAGGCACCACGTCTGATGGATCATCTTGATGACGAATCAAAAGCGCATTTTTCACGCCTGTGCGCCTATCTTGACAGTGTTGGCATTGCTTATGAAATCAATACCCGGCTGGTTCGCGGTTTAGATTATTACAGTAAAACAGTGTTTGAATGGGTGACTGGTAAACTGGGTGCTCAGGGTACGATTTGCGCCGGGGGTCGTTATGATGGCCTGGTGAAACAACTTGGCGGACGCGATACCCGTGCCGTGGGTTTTGCCATGGGGCTGGAACGTCTCATTAGTTTACTTGAAAAAGATGAGCTGGAAAAACATCTCAAACATCCTCATGCAGTGGTGTTGATGATGGGAGAAAGAGCACAAAATTCAGGCCTGGCTTTAACAGAACAAATACGTAATGAGATAGCAGATGTTCGTATTTTTTATGTGTGCGGCGGCGGCAGTTTCAAGAGTCAAATGAAACGGGCCGATAAAAGTCTGGCTGAAATTGCACTGATTCTTGGCGATGATGAGTTAGATAAGGGCGTTGTGACGGTGAAGTATCTACGTGCCGATAGAGATGCAGACAAGCCTCAGCAAGAACAATTGACACACTCACAAGTGATTGAGTTATTGAATGAATTAGTTATCCTGGAATAATCAGTTGAACCGTAGTGAGAGAGTTCCAGGTATAGGTTAATCTAAGTTTTTAGGAAGATAGAATGGATAATTACGAAACAGAAGAACAACAGGTTGAAGCCATAAAAAAATGGTGGAGTGAGAACTATAAAATGGTCATATTTCTAACCATTATAGGCCTGGGTAGTATTGTTGGCGTTCAGCAATGGAAACAAAAGCAGACAGTTAATGCACAAACTGCTTCGATGGAATACGATCATATTTTGCAGGTTGTGAAAGAAAATAAAGACGAAGTAATTAGTCAGCAAGTTGAAATCATGCTCAATGAATACCCTGATTATACCTATGCTGCACTATCTGCGATGCTTGAAGCAAAGCAGATGATCGAGGCAGGAAAACTGGCTGAAGCTGAAGAAAAGTTGCAGTGGGTTATTAATAATAGCAAAGCTCAGAATCTACAGCATATCTCCAGAATTCGCCTGGCGACCCTGCTCTCAGCACAAGATAAAAATGAAGCAGCACTGAAAGTTCTGAATGTTGAAAAAGGCAGTTTCACAGCCAGCTATCTGGAAGTGAAAGGTGATATTCTGGTTGCCCTGAAACGAATTAATGAAGCACGCGCAGCTTATGATCAGGCATTAGAAGCTTATGCTGTAATTGGTGCCAATGCTCAGATATTAAGAGTTAAACGTAACGATTTAGGAAACTCATAATGAAGCTTATTGCAACTCTTTTGCTGCAGCGCTTCCTGTTAAAAAGGCTGGCTGCCATTAGTTTTACAATTGTATTCAGCATACAACTCGCCGGGTGCGGGTGGACGGAGAGTATTTTTGGGGGGGAAGATAATTCAGTTCCTCCTACAGAACTGGAAGATATTAATAGTACGGTTAAGATAAACTCTGTCTGGAGTAAAGATGTCGGCGTTGGGCTTGATGAAGCCTTTGTCGAACTAAAACCGGCTATTACTGATTCTGAAATTTTTACGGTTGATCGTGAAGGGCAGGTAACATCCATCAATTTGGACACAGGCAGCATCAATTGGCAGGTGGATTTAGATACAACTATTACGGGAGGTGTGAGTCATGGTCAGGGCATCCTTATCGTGGGTGATAACCGTGGTGAACTCATTGTCCTTGATGCAGAGGATGGCTCGGTTAAATGGAAAAAAGAATTAAGTAGTGTGATGCTGTCATCTCCGCTGGTGCAGGATGATGTCCTGGTTGTACGTACCGGTGATGGTCGAATCTTTGGTCTGAGTACTGAAAATGGCAGTCAGCTCTGGGTTTATGACCGGGGGGTGCCTGTGCTTACGCTGCGTGGTAACAGCAGTCCGGTAATTGGTGGGCGGGAGCTTATTTTTACAGGATTTGATAGCGGTAAAGTCGTCGCCGTCGGTATTAAGCATGGTCGTCTGTTGTGGGAAGCGAATGCTGCAGTACCAAGAGGTCGATCGGATTTAGAACGTCTGGTTGATATCGATGGAAATATGATACTGGTTGGACGAGTTCTTTATGTAGCAGCCTATCAGGGGCGAATTGTTGCAATTGATGCGCTGGAAGGCGAAGTATTATGGGCTAAAGAAATGTCTTCCTATGCTGGTATTTCAGCGGATGAACGGCATATTTATGTGACTGACTCAGATAGTAATATATGGTCTGTTGATCGCGTATCCGGCGATATGTTATGGAAACAGGACAAACTGGCTTATCGAAAATTAACTGCCCCGGTATCTATTGGTGAATATATTTTAGTGGGTGATTTTGAAGGGTATGTTCATATTATCTCACGTATAGATGGTGAAATTGTTGGCCGTGAAAAAATTGACGGTGATGGTTTTCATGTCCAGCCCCAGGTTTATGATGAAACCATATATATTTATGGTAATGGCGGTACTTTAGCTGCTCTGCGGATAAAGTAAGAACCCTTCAAATTAAGAGAAAGTATGAAACCGGTAATAGCTATTGTAGGGCGCCCTAATGTGGGCAAGTCTACACTCTTCAATCGATTGACTAAAACCCGTGATGCACTGGTGGCTGATATGCCGGGAGTGACACGGGACAGGCAGTATGGCGATGGTATTGTGGGTGATCGTCCCTATATTGTCATTGATACAGGCGGCTTGAGTGGTCAAGATGAAGGAGTTGATACCCTGATGGAGTCCCAGGTCTATCAGGCAATGCAGGAAGCCAACATCATTTTGTTCATGGTTGATGGGCGTGGAGGCATTACCGGGCACGATCAGACCATTGCTCAGCATTTGCGTGAACTGGGCAAAGAAATAATTGTTCTGGTTAACAAAGCCGAAGGTATGAATGAAGATGTGGTTGAATCTGATTTTTACTCACTGGGTCTGGGACAACCCTATGCCGTCTCTTCATCACATGGCGATGGTATTGCCCCTTTGATGGAAGAACTGCTGTCAGAAATACCAGAAGATATTAATGATGATTCAGATCAGGACGCGTATACAAAAAGTGGTATTAAACTGGCCATTGTCGGCCGTCCTAATGTCGGTAAATCGACATTAATTAATCGTTTAATGGGTGAAGAGCGAGTCATTGCATTTGATCTGCCGGGTACCACTCGAGATAGTATTTTTATTCCCTTCGAACGCGATGGACAGCGATATACTTTTATTGATACTGCGGGTGTCAGACGTCGAAGTCGTGTTAAAGAAACGATTGAGAAATTCTCCATTATTAAAGCATTACAGGCAATTGAATCTGCTAATGTGGTTATTTTAATGCTGGATGCCCATGAGGGGATCACTGATCAGGATTTACATCTGCTGAGTTATGTTCTGGAAAAAGGCCGGGCGTTGATTATCGCGATTAATAAATGGGATGGCATGACCAAAGATGCTCGAGAGTTTGTCAAAGAGCAGCTGGAACGCCGTTTACCTTTTCTTGATTATGCGAAATATCACTATATTTCTGCGCTGCATGGCAGCGGTGTTGGTTTGCTTTATGAGTCTGTTGATAAAGCCTATGAGTCTGCAATGAAAAGGCACCAGCCTGCCAGGTTAAGCAGTTTATTAGAAGAAGCCGTACAAATGCACCAGCCGCCGCTAGCGCGCGGACGTCGTATTAAGTTGCGTTATGCACATCAGGGTGGACAGAACCCGCCGCTTATTGTAATTCATGGTAGTCAGACAGATCACATACCAGAGTCATATAAACGTTATTTGATGAATTCATTTCGTAAGTGGCTGAAACTGGAAGCGACTCCCATTCGACTGGAATTTAAAAACAGCTCCAATCCTTACCGCGGCACCAGAAGAAATAACGATAAAAGCAAGCAGCTGATGGAAAAACGCCACCGTCAGACCAAAAACATGGCGAGAAAATACCGCGGCAAGAAGAACAAAAGAACGAATCGTTAAGAGAAGTTATAAGTTGTAAGTTGTAAGTTGTAAGTCAGGAGAAAAATCAAAAGCAGCTCGGTGGTATTTAGTTATTCCTACCGGTCTTCTTTTCTCTTGCTCTTGCTCTTGCTTTTGACTTACAACTTACAACTTACGACTTTTTTCTCTACTGCGTCATAGTCATAAATGTTGTGATTTGAGCAGAGGCTTTTCTTAGGTTTAAGCTCAGCAGGCGTGCAATGCCTTTAAGAATTTTTATCCCAACTTCAGGGTGTTTGCTCAGTAGGGTGTTA
>JAPVVU010000121.1 GCA_028571885.1 Gammaproteobacteria bacterium
CAACGAACAAGAAAATTTCAGAATTGGCAAAAGCCCGCTCAATGCCGGTTAATGTGGTGGATCAACCTCATCTTTGCAGTTTTATTATGCCGTCAATTGTTGATCGCTCACCGATACAGATAGCCATATCAACCGGTGGCAGCTCGCCTGTTCTCGCGCGTTTGTTACGGGCAAGGCTGGAAAGTTATATACCATCGGCTTATGGCAAGCTGGCGCAATTAGTTGATGGTTTTCGCAGCAAAGTGATCGATAAATTTCCTAAGAGTGAGCAACGTCGGCATTTCTGGGAAGTGGTTCTTGAAGGTCGAGTCACCGAACTTTTATTTCAGGGAAATGAACATGGTGCCAGGCATGCTTTGCAGCGTGCAATTGATGAAGATTTTGCTGAAGAATCTGGTGAAGTTTACCTGGTGGGTGCGGGTCCCGGTGATCCGGATTTATTGACCTTCAGAGCACTGAGACTGATGCAAAGAGCAGATATCGTTGTTTACGATCGCCTGGTTTCTCAGGGCATTCTTGATCTGGTTCGCCGGGATGCTGAATTGGTTTATGTGGGCAAAGAAAGAAATAACCATGCCGTACCACAGGAAAATATCAATCAGTTACTCGTACGCTATGCCAAAGAAGGCAAACGAGTACTGCGCCTTAAAGGCGGTGATCCCTTTATCTTTGGTCGTGGTGGTGAAGAAATTGAAACGCTTAAAGAAAATGATGTTAATTTTCAGGTCGTGCCCGGTATTACTGCAGCTGCGGGTTGTTCCAGTTATGGCGGCATTCCGCTGACACATCGTGATTATGCTCAGTCCTGTGTATTTGTTACCGGACATTTAAAAGATGGTACGGTGAATTTGAACTGGACAGCACTGGCGCATAGAAATCAGACTATTGTATTTTATATGGGCTTACAGGCAGTGAAAGTGATTCATGAAAAATTGGTTGCCAATGGCCTGAGTGATGATACGCCTGCAGCTTTGGTTGAACAGGGGACAACAGAAAATCAGCGGGTACATATTGGTACTTTGTCTACTCTGGCTGAAATTGTTGAGCGTGAGAAGGTTAAAGCACCTACTCTGATTATTGTGGGTGATGTCGTCACCTTACATGATAAGCTGAACTGGTTTAATCCTGTCAGTGAACGAACTACTTCATTTCAAAGTGCCAGAGGACGTCGTGACTGATCTCTTTTTGTTTTGTTTGAGGTAGATTTAATTGATCTGGTGATTAAAAAAATACACTTACGACCAGATATAGAGAAATAACAACACCCATAAAAGCAACGCCGATAGTGCTTAAAAACAGGTTTATTTCTTTGAATTGCATACTGTAGGCCCTTTTAAATGTATCAATGCTATTAGTTTTGTTTTTTTATAGATTATAAGTTGAGTTATTGAGTAAATATGCAGGATTATTCTGATCCTTTTGTAAGAAAATCAGAAATATGTAGGACTATTCTTAAACTTAATTCAGGTTCAAGAGCGGTTTTTGGAATTTAGTAAAAAATAGGAAAAAATGATGGATTTTAATTCTCTATCCAAAGAGCAGCAGGTGATGGTTGCTATGCGTAAAACTCTGGCCAATATCATTAAAGATACAACACCTGAGCCAGGTATGATTCATCCTTTATCAAAGGATACAGTCGAGGACATTAAGGCTTGTTTTGCCTTGATTGCGACAAGAGAAAGAGAGCTGATGGCAGAGATGGGTGTAGAAAACAACGCGCGTCCATATTTTGTTGATGAACAAAAATCAGCCGAAGTTGTGAAATTTCATAAGCCGAAATAGAGTAGGGGCGAACCTGTGTGTTCGCCCTTCTGTTGACCTGAAAAAAGGGCAGACACACAGGTCTGCCCCTACAGAAATCCATTTCTTAGCGTTTTTTCTTGCGTTTTCTTTCCGGCAACTTGAAATTCACAATAGTTTTTACAATCTCATTATAAGGGATTGAATCCAAATTTTTGTACCGTACAACGGCCTCATTGACGGTGGCAAAAATATTTTCGATGGGTGCATGTTCTTGTGCTTGTTCACCAAATTTAGCGTCATCATCATTCAAAACTTCTGTATGCGTCAAATTTTGGTTGGACAATAGTTGCTGTAAACCAAATAAACCGCCTACCTGAACTTTTATTTCTTTGGCATGAGGTAATGGGCCATCAATTTGAGTGATCTGTAATGAAAAACGGGCGTTTGAGCGTAAGTGTTCTAACAGCTTAAAGCATTGTTGCTGGGCACTCTCTGAATTGCAGGCAAAGGCCTCACGTTCGGCTAGAAAAAGCTTTTTAGCCTGTTCGCAATTGCCATAACGCATAAGCAGTAATTTCTCGAAATAACACCGGGTCGGGTTCATTTCTTTGTAGGCTAAGCGGTAGTTATCTTCGTCCATTCTTTTATCAGTATTCTTAAAAATAATACCTTAACAAAAAGCGTATTATTTAATATTGTGTGCTTACTTTTCCCACTCTTTCATAATCGGTTTTTCACGAAATTCAGAGAGTTTTTCTTCAGCATCCAGAGGGTTGTCCGCAAATATTACTTTAAATGTGTCTTGTGGATCATTTGCTGGATTTTGACGCTGCTCTCTGGCAGCATTGCGGGCATCTTTATAATTCTCGTAATCTCCCAGAAGATCCATTGGTTTAACCAGATTAGCAATAGTGGGAGAAATTTTATATACGTAATAGGCAGCCATTATTAAAGTTTCCTGCTAAATTATTTTTAGTTAAAGCCAAACATTTTAGCATGTTATCAATGATGCAGGCTTACTATTGATGGATATAATTAAATAGATAAAAATCAAATATTTTCTACATTAGACAATAACCAAGTAAAATAGTCAAGTATTGTTGGTGCTTAAAATTAATAATCAAACTTATTCAAGAATATTCGTGAAGGATATTATAAAATTGAATAACTGCTTTAATTAAAAATATATGAGGTTTAAAATGCCCAAATTTGTCGGATTCAGTAAAGAGGCTATTGAATTCCTGGAAAAAGTTAAGCAAAACAATAACAAACCATGGTTTGATGCGCATTATGACTTTTACCAGAAAGAAATTTTGGAGATTTCCCGCGATCTTGTGGAAGATCTGGGTGAACAGTTACAACATATTGCCCCTGGTATTAATGTTGTGCCAAAAGTGAATGGGTCTATTTATCGTTTTGCACGAGATGCTCGTTTCAGCAAGGATAAGACACCTTACAAAACTCATCTATCCTATTTATTCTGGCAGGGTGGCTTAAAGCGTACTCGCTGCCCAGGGTTTTATCTGGCTATTCGTCCTGAATATGTCCAGATAGGTGTTGGAATTAACCACTTTACCCCGGAATACCTGCAGGCCTGGAGACAACAATGTGCTCACCCGAAAAAGGAGAGAGAAATCCGTGAAATATTTGATACCTTAAAAAAATCAGGGGTACTGTTTCATGGTGAGCAGTTAAAGCGCATGCCGAGAGCTTTCTCTGCTGGTAAAAAGAATGCGGGTAAAAAGCATGCCGCTCAAAAGCCTGCCGGTGAAAGATTCGAGAGTAAAGAGCCGGGTGAGTTTTTGAATCAGGACTTAATTCGTTATAAAGGTCTCAAGTGCTGGTATCAGGTGCCTTTGCCAGAGCAGGTTTATTCAGCTGAATTCATACAATTTTGTTATGCATACTATCGGCATTTGTTACCCTTATTTGAGTGGATGGTTGAAATTTTAAATCACTTTTCAATTGAAACAGACTTTTCAGATTATTAATTTTTTAAGTTTGCCTTAAGGCTTATGAGTTCTAATGTGATATTAATACATAAGTATTAATAGATATTATTGGGTTTTTACAGATACTGGTCACAAAATTAATAAATTTATTTTTTTTCACTGGTTAAAATTTAATAGTCAGTTACTATGGTTATAGATAACTGCTTTTATGGCTGACAATTGTAAAAAACAAGACCAACAGTTTTTTACATGTGCCTCTTTATCTTGGTGAGGGAGTTGGTCAGTATTACCCTGAATATGATTTATGGACATAATTATGGGCAATTTAAAAACAATTCTGGACAGAGGTCTATTTTTTGCGACAATTATTCTATTGTCTGCAAAAGTAACGGCCTCAGATGATTTCAGCCAGTATGGATTGGGTGCTGGTGGGTTAACCTTGTCTAACGGAATGTCTAACGGAATATCTAATAAAAAGTCTAATGAAATACGTCCTCCTGAAAAATTATCAAATATTCAGTTTATGAAAGATTTTGAGAGTGACTATCGCAAATATTCTCTTGGGCAAATTATTGATCAGCAAAAACAACAAAATTTAAACAGACCTGCTCTTAAACTTGATTTTAAATATCAAGATGAAACTGCTGATTTTTCTTCCCCTTATCATGGCACTAACGCTGATCTGAATTATAAACTCAATAATTCAAGTAATGAATATCAAACTCGTATGGGCTATCAATTTAAGCATTTGACTCCTGAGGCTTCATTCAATTACAGCCCTGATTCCTATGGTTTTGGTGAATACTATAATTATGGATTAGGTGTTGCAGTCCCGATTAAAGATATCTTTTCATTGGAAACGCGTTATGGCTGGAATAAGTTTGATAAACAATCAAATCAGGGTGGCATGAGTGATTATCAGGATTGGAGCGTTGGCGTTTCTACGACTTATAAGGGATTGAAACTGAAGGTGAATTACATTGACATGAATGCCAGTGAAAATTCTCAGGAGTGCGGAAAATTAATGCCTTGTGAAAGTAAAACAGTTTTTAGTATTATTAAGAATTTCTAAAAAAGCACTACAGCCAGTCATCAAGGGAGCAGGGTTTTCCAAGATAATAACCCTGTCCATAGGTAATACCAATTTTTCTGAGTTCCTTGACTTCTTCCTTTGTTTCAACATATTCAGCAATGGTTTCCTGATTGCGAAGCTGACTGATATCGTGAGTGTAGCGAATCATTGCATGATCAACGGGATCCGTTAACATATCACGAACAAAACTGCCGTCAATTTTGACCACATTAAAGGGTAAATTCTTAAGATATTCAAATGACGCCATGCCTGTGCCAAAATCATCCAGGGCAAAACCAATACCCTTACTACGACAAAAATTAATAAATTCAGATGCCTGTGCCAGATTACCCACAGCTGATGTCTCTGTGATTTCTAATTCCAGGCGTGCCCAGGGAAAATCAAAAGTGTCGATTGCTTCTTTAACTTTTTCCTGAAAATCTGGGTTATTCAATGTACCCCCCGCCAGATTGATGTGAGCGGAATGTAATTTTGCAAGATGTTCCGGATGTTGACAAACGGTTTCAAGATAAGTCCACAGAACAAAAATATCAATATCAACCATCATGCTGTAACGCTCGGCAGTTGCTAAAAAACAGTCAGGCGGCATAAATTGTTTGTTGCTGTCCCACATCCGAATTAAGACTTCATAAGAGATTTTATCATCACTGTATTGCAGAGGAACGATTGCCTGGGCAAATAATTCAAACCGGGAGGGGCCATCCTGTAGCGCTTCTTTAATAAAACCGGCAATAGCAATATCATTACTGGTTTGGTTACTTTCTTTATTTTGCGCATTGTATATATGCAGTTTATTATGCCCGGCAGCTTTGGCAGTATAAAACGCAATATCGACTGTCTTAATTAATTCTTCCAGGGTATATTCATAAGCTTTGAAAAGTACCATGCCAATGGATGCTGATACTGTAATGGCATTACCATCCCAGAAAAAGCGAAAGTCTTTTAATCGTTCAAGCTGCTGCTGCGCAAAGTGAATGGCATTTTCTTTTGAGGTGTTTTTTATCAGTAGAAAAAAGTCATCACCACCGATTCGAGCCAGAATGATATCCTCTGGCATATCATGCTTTAGATGATGGGCAATCATTTTCAATAATTCATCACCTGCAGTATGTCCCACCGAATCATTAATTATTTTGAACTGATCCAAATCGATGCTTAATAAAGCATGATGGGCTTCATTATTATTTTCTGCTTTAAGCACCTTTAGCAATTCCTGTTCTATCGCATAACGGTTATATAAGCCTGTCAGACTGTCGTGACGGCTGCGGTAATGTAATAGATCAGTTGTTTTTTTAACCTGAGCGATCATTTCATTGTAACCATCAAAAAGAGACTTTACCTCATTTTCAGCGTTGGTAGAGACGAGCTGGTATTTATTTTGCTGGACATCATTCTTTTTCATGGCTAAAGCCAGATCACTAAAAGGACGGGTAAAAAGACGGCTGATTTTCCAGGTAATCGTCAGACCAATGAAGAATAAAACAGGAAATATTAATATCAGGGTGAGAAAATGTTGGTAAAATCGAGTCTGATACTGTTCAGGGTTTATGACAATTAATGCCTGGCCGAAAGCAAAATCATCAGCCTGAACTGGAATCTGAAGAAATAAACGATCCTGACTGGAAAACCAGGATTGACCCAGGAGTAAATTTTTCCCCTGAAGTTCATTGGTATAATTTAAATCACCATGGCTTAGAACGGCTTCATTGTTTTCGTTAAATAACACCAGAGCATCAACGGATTTGAAGCCACTGATACGAAAGGCAATGTCAGAATAAATATCAGCTTCGGGTGATATGAGTGCTTTGAGTAAGTCATTGTTGAGAGAACGCCCCAGTGTTGTTGCCTGCTCTACAGCAATAGTACGGCGCTCCTGATGATCAAACCAGGTGACCAGGGCTAATGTACTTAATTCAACAAAAATGAGTAAAATTGCTATTAAGGCAATTAACTGATTTCGAATACTGAGTTTCTGCCACATTATAATGTTTTATCCGTGCTTAGTTGACGGTTTTAGTTGACGGTTATTTCTCAATTGGGAGTTTAAAGTCATTGCCCCACTCATTCCATGAGGCATCATAGTTTGATACGTCATAACCTAATTCTCTTAAGGCTAGATAATTGGCTGATGACACGCGTCCAAATGCACAATAAATTACGACCTTTTTATCCTTGGGGATATTGCGGTAAAGCTCGGTTAATTGACTGATTGGCTTTAAACTGGCAACTCCCTCTATGGTAGAAATATTATGAGAAGCAGGGATGCTCAGTGCCGTTGGAATATGCCCAAAGCGCTTTGCAGAAGAGGTGTCACCAATATAATCAGAGGTACTACGTGCATCAATGACCAGTTGATTTTTATTACGTGTTGCCAACTGTGTGGTGAACTTGCTGGCCAGTCGTTTGTGATTGAGTGTTGCAATATATTGGCTTGGTGCTGTTACAGGGGCTTTGAGGCTGATGGGATAGGCTTTGTTGAGCCAGTCATCATAACCGTGATCGAGTACTTTAACCTGAGTTAAGCCATACACCTCAAGCACCCAGAATAATCGGGCTGCATCGACTAAATCTCCATTATCATAGACGATGACCTGTGAGTCTTTTGAGATGCCTCTTGCACGAAAATTTTTCTGAATTGCTGCTGGCTGGCTGATTTTACCATTAAGCTTCTGATTTTTATAGGTTAAACTAACAGGGAAACTAGCAGCGCCTGCAATATGTCCCGCCTGATAGGCCTCTGAACTTCGAGCATCAAGAATAATCAGTTTATTGTTGGATAATTGCTGCTTTAATTGCTCAGGTGAAATTCTTAATGATTCTGAAAAAGTGCTCTGTGAAAGAACAGCTACAATGAAAAAACACGTAAGGGCTAATATTTTTTTCATGAAAAACCTGATTTGATATTCTTAAAGAGGCATTAAAAAAAGTATAGGTTATAATTTAAGATATGTCAGGCTTATAGCGTTGCGCCCGGGTAATTAAAGGGCTCTTCACGTTATAGCGTACTTTTAGTCAGCTTGACCAGGCGGATTCAACTGGTCGATGCAACACATGCATTAAATCTTTCTGATGGTGTTTCATAATCTAATGTCTTACGTGGCCGTTCATTCATTTGACGAGCTACCGCATTGAGTTTTGCTTGAGAGTGTTGTGATAAATCAGTTCCTTTTGGAAAATACTGCCTAAGTAATCGGTTGGTATTTTCGTTGGAACCTCTTTGCCATGGGCTGCGTGGATCGCAGAAGTAAACTTTAATATCAGTTGCCATAGTAAATTTCTGATGGTCTGACATTTCTACACCCCTATCCCAGGTCAGTGATTTATATAATTCACCTGGTAATTTTTTTGCTTGTTTTATCAGTGCTGATACGACACTTTCTGTACATTTATTTTTAACTTTTGCCAGCATAACATAACGTGAATGTCTCTCAACAAGGGTTGCTATAAAGCTATTTTTTGAACCTTCAATTAAATCGCCTTCCCAATGACCAGGTAC
>JAPVVU010000122.1 GCA_028571885.1 Gammaproteobacteria bacterium
GCAATATAATCGACATGTTTGACCAGTTCAGGGTATTTTTCCCAGATATGCCAGGGTTCGGCTGTACTGACAGGCATACCAACTTCTGCCCGGACGTGATCAAGGTGAGCTATCAGTTGTTTGACAGAAAGATCTTTCCTTAATAAAACCTCATTGCCAACGATGACACGAACCACATTGCGACGATTTTTATCAGCAATCTTGATTAACGTTTCAATTTCATGCGAGTTTCGTTGCTGATTCTTATCAATCCAGCCGCCCAAAGCCACATTCAAATCATATTGTTGTGCTATCCTGGGTATCTCACCCAATGTTGATTGAATGCTATAAGTACGAATAGCATGAGTCTTCCCGGCAAGCAATGCTATGTCTGCTTTGATTTCTTCTTCAGTGGGATAAAGGTTTTTTTCTGGGTTGTGGTGAGCGCGTAATGGTGAAAAAGAGAAGCCCTGAATTATTCCGGGCCATGGTGGCTCCATTTCAGGTCGATTAGCCAGCGCCCAAAGGCTGATGGTCAGCACTGCAATAACCAGTGATATAATGATATTAGATAATCTCACCGTATAAGTTTCCATTTAATGCGATAAATTGGCGGATTCTATCACCATTTTGAATCGCATTCTGGATATTGTTCAAAAAAAATAAAAACAGTTTTAAATTTATAGGATGGTACGCTATATATCGGTGTATTCTGTCATTTCTATTTATACAGACCAGTTTTCCCTTGAAATTTCATCAAAATTCAGTTACTTTCAACCTGCTAGGGGTCCTCACATTTTTTATTCGCGGGGCGAGAAACACCCTTTGAACCTGATCCGGTTCACACCGGCGTAGGAAAGCATTTTAATCTGTGTTTACGCATTTAATATGATGCCAATTCATCTGATTAATCTTCATACGCCTGCTTTTGTTTAATCGTTATTTTAACAGTTATTCTACACTGCTATTTTAAGAGACAGTAAGGACCAGTATGAGCGCAATTCCAGAAGATTTTATCCTCCAGACCAGCCAGTTATCTGAAGACGTAACCCGTCCTTTTACCGGTTCGAGAAAAATATATGTACAGGGCAGCCGGCCTGATATTCGGGTTCCCATGCGTGAAATTATTCAGGATGATACCGAGACAAATGAAGGGATTGAAAAAAATCCGCCTATTCCAGTCTATGATACCTCTGGAATATACACTGATCCCGATGCTCAGATTGACCTGCTCAAAGGTTTGCCTGCTTTAAGAAACAACTGGATTATTGAACGCGAAGACACAGAACAACTTAATGGTCCCAGTTCAGAATACGGCACCCAGCGACAAAATGATCCTCAATTAGCTAATTTACGATTTGAACATATTCGTGCACCTCGCAAAGCCATAAAGGGTAAGAATGTGTCCCAAATGCATTATGCTCGCCAGGGTATTATTACGCCTGAAATGGAATATGTTGCCATTCGAGAAAATACTAAATTACAGGAAATGCGTGATGCCGGTTTGATGAGGATGCATCCTCAGCATCCTGGAGAAAACTTCGGTGCCAGCATTCCCGACGAAGTGACCGCAGAATTTGTGCGTGATGAAATAGCAAAAGGGCGGGCAATTATCCCTGCTAATATCAACCACCCTGAAATTGAGCCGATGATCATTGGCCGTAATTTTCTGGTTAAAGTGAATACCAATATCGGTAACTCAGCCGTTACTTCATCGATTACGGAAGAAGTTGAGAAAATGGTCTGGTCGACGCGCTGGGGCGGCGATACTTTAATGGATCTGTCTACCGGGAAAAATATACATGAAACGCGTGAATGGATCATTCGTAACTCACCGGTACCCATTGGTACTGTACCCATCTATCAGGCTTTAGAAAAAGTAAACGGCAAGGCAGAAAACCTGACCTGGGAAATATTTAAAGATACCTTAATAGAACAGGCAGAGCAGGGTGTGGATTATTTCACTATTCATGCTGGAATTCGTCTGCAGCATGTACCTTTGACCGCTAAGCGATTGACCGGTATTGTTTCTCGTGGTGGTTCTATCATGGCAAAATGGTGTCTTGCGCACCATACAGAAAGCTTCCTCTATACGCATTTTGAAGACATCTGTGAGATTATGAAAGCCTATGATGTGGCCTTTTCACTCGGTGACGGCTTGCGTCCGGGATCGATTGCGGATGCCAATGATGAAGCACAATTGGGTGAATTAAGAACGCTTGGTGAGCTCACTCAAATTGCCTGGAAACACGATATTCAAACCATGATTGAAGGCCCGGGTCACGTGCCTATGCACATGATTAAGGAGAATATGGACATTCAGCTTGAAGCCTGTTCAGAAGCGCCTTTTTATACACTGGGGCCATTGACCACAGATATTGCGCCAGGCTATGACCACATTACCTCTGCCATTGGTGCAGCACAGATTGGCTGGTATGGTACGGCAATGCTGTGTTATGTGACACCTAAAGAACATCTTGGCTTACCTAATAAGGCTGATGTTCGTGATGGCATCATAACCTATAAGCTGGCAGCACATGCAGCCGACTTAGCCAAAGGCATACCTGGCGCGCAGGTACGTGATAATGCCATGTCTAAAGCGCGTTTTGAATTTCGCTGGGAAGATCAGTTCAACCTTGGCCTGGACCCGGAGCGGGCGAGAGAATATCATGATGAAACTATGCCTAAACAGGCACATAAAGTCGCCCATTTTTGTTCAATGTGCGGACCTAATTTCTGTTCGATGAAAATATCTCAGGACGTACGGGATTATGCAGCAGAACATGGT
The DNA here is from genome assembly GCA_028571885.1 of Gammaproteobacteria bacterium. GTDB lineage: Bacteria > Pseudomonadota > Gammaproteobacteria > GRL18 > GRL18 > GRL18. The sequence continues at coordinate 2,768 of JAPVVU010000122.1, forward strand.
TTTGTTGACATTAATGTGGCGATAGAAGAAGGCATGGCAGAAAAATCTGCCCAGTTTAAAGAAACAGGCAGCAATATCTATAACAAATCTTAAAAGAAGTCTTAAAAGAAGTTATAAGTCTTGAGTTATAAGTCATAAAGCTCAAGACTTATTACGACTTACGACTTACGACTTACGACTTACGACTTACGGTCCATAACCTATGCTTAATACTTTGTTTGACTGGTTTGATAATATTCAGCAATTTTTTATTCGTCTGATTAAACTTTATCATGTTCAGAATCTTAAAGATAAAGGCATTATCTGGTCTGTTGGTTTGTTAATTGTCACTTTATTAACTATCTGGCTGGTCCTGGGTTTTTTATGGAGTCGTGAGCCTGCACTTTTTGATGTCAGAACACAAACTCAGCTAATAATTAATGAGCTGAATGATAAGACAGCAAAGCAATACAAAACAGTTGTTGGCGCCACCACGACTGCCACTGTGATTAATGTGAGTAAAACGCTGCTGAACAAACCTGGCGGATACTTAAGTAACGATGTGTCGCCTCCGGGAATCTTCCTGGATAATATTCCAAATTGGGAACATGGTGTATTGGTCCAGATACGAGATATAGCAAGAGTGTTAAGAAATGATTTTAGTATGGCGCAATCGACTTCAACAGAAGATAAAGATTTAGCCCTTGCAGAACCTTCATTTAACAATGATTCTAAAAAATGGCTCTGGCCTGCTTCTGAAAGCAAGTATCAGGAAGGTATTAATTACCTTTATGACTATTTAGAGCGATTAATTAATGAAGAAAAACAACATGCCCAGTTTTTTGCCCGGGCTGATAATCTGGTTGACTGGCTGCAGGTGGTGGAAAAACGTCTGGGCAGTTTATCACAAAGATTGAGCGCCAGTGTTGGCCAGGAAAGAATTAATATTGATCTTGCCGGTGATGCCCAGGCACAACAGGCAACCTATTCTCCAGATAATCTGATGGTTAAAACATCCTGGTTTGAAATAGATGATGTATTCTACGAAGCACGAGGTACTGCATGGGCTTTGGTGCATTTACTGTATGCGATTGAGCAGGATTTCAGTCCCGTATTAAAAAAGAAAAATGCACTACTGAGTGTAAGACAAATTATTCGTGAACTGGAAGCAACTCAGGCCCCTATATGGAGTCCAATTATATTAAATGGCAGTGGTTTTGGAATGACCGCGAACCATTCTCTGGTGATGGCATCTTATATTTCACGAGCAAATGCAGCCATCATTGATTTAAAGCGGCTGTTGCAGGACGGCTAAGGGTGTTGGTAATAGTAAAGCTGAAGACGCTTGGCCAATAGCTAAAGGCTCTTGGCAATAGCTAAAGGCTCTTAGAAAAATCCCGGAATGCTTTCAGACCAGCCGGACTCATTAAACAGAATAAGATATAGTTTCTCATCCCATTTATGTCCCCATGGACCTGTTTTTATCAGGTGTTTACTATAGCCTCTTTGTGCACCAGGAGGAATAAAGCCAAAAGGAATACCGTTAATGAGTAAAGCCACTGAGCGTCCGTCAGGACTCCATTTGAATTCAAAATTATCAGACTGCAGCGGTGTAAATTCAGCATGTGGGTGCGCATAACTTGCAACAGCGGGTGGTGAAGAAGTTCGAAATTTAGAAATTTCAGATTCTTTTGGGGCTTTAATACGATTATAAATCCAACAGTCAGCAACCACCACCGGGCTATTTGCCCTGGTCAGGTACAGCCATGCAGAATGCCCATGATCTTCAAAGCGAGCTTCCTTATTTGAGCGTGAGTTTTTCTCACATATAAGCGTGCGTTTATCCATAGTTGATGGATGAGCTGATGGATGAGTTGATGGATGATTTGACATAGATTTTACAAGCTTATTCCTTTTTCACCTGTTTACCGCTCACTGAGCCAATGACCTGATTTTCCACCTTCTTTTTCCAAAAGGCGTACATTGCCTATAATCATACCACGATCCACGGCTTTACACATATCATAAATTGTCAGCAAAGCAATTTGAGTTGCCGTTAATGCCTCCATCTCAACACCTGTTTTGCCATCTGTTTCCACAGTACACAGGCAGGTCACTTTATTTTCAGATTCGATTACTTTAAGCTGTAAATCAACATGCGTCAGAGCCAGGGGATGACATAATGGGATGAGATTCGATGTTTGCTTTGCAGCCATAATGCCGGCAATGCGAGCAATACCCAGGACATCCCCTTTTTTGTGCGTGCCTGCAACAATAAGTGCCAGAGTATCTGGCAGCATTGTGATCTCACCTTCGGTGACAGCACGACGATGAGTAATATCTTTGGCACCCACATCGACCATGTGAGCTTCACCCCTGGTATTAAAATGTGTTAGTTTATTCATAAGCCTTTAGCTAAATTAAAAATGCTTTAGCTAAATTAAAAATGCTTTAGCCAAAAAAATAACCTGGAAAACGTATAAGTATCCAAAGTATCGTATAATTATCAATAAAGTCGTTTAGAGGTTCTTAGAAATTTATTTCTTAGAACCCTTTATCCTGCGTATATTAGAAAATTATACTAAATATGGAGAGGTTAATCCTCTTTTTTATGTATTTAGGCAGAGTCGAAGTTGATTTCATACTCTGCTTTATCCTGTATTAGGTAGAGTCGAAGTTCACTTCATGCTCTACATTATTGTGTATTGTGAGGTAGACATGGGAATTCACGTTAAATTTTTTGCCAGCATGAGAGATCTGATGGGTGATGATCGTGACATTGATAGTGAGGTGCTTAAAGAGCAGGCAATCAATAATGTTGATGATATCTGGAATTATTGTGCTGATGATAAAGAGCGTTCAGCCAATGTACTGGTTGCGGTAAATATGGATTATGTTGATGGCCAGACACCGGTCAAAGACGGTGATGAAGTGGCATTTTTTCCACCAGTAACAGGAGGCTAGAAATGAAAGTTGTTATCGATGCAACTCCTTTTGATCCCTGGAAGGTTTTAGATGAGTATCAAAAGAGTATGCCCAAACTAGATGGTCAGTATGGTGCAACGGCAGTTTTTGTCGGTACGATGCGTGATTTTAATGACGGGGATGATGTGTCAGAAATGTTTTTAGAGCATTACCCCGGAATGACAGAAAGGCACTTAGAAAATATATGCCGGCAGGCAACGGGTGAATATCAACTGCTGGAAAGTCTGGTGGTTCACCGGGTGGGTGCAATAAAGCCCAATGATCCTATTGTTTTAGTTGCCGTCTGGTCAGCACACCGTAAGCAGGCATTTGAAGCTTGTCGAGAAATTATGGAAGATGTGAAATCAAAAGCGCCGTTCTGGAAAAAAGAACAGCTCAATGATGGCCAGGATCGCTGGGTAGAAAAAAATACCAAGGGTTATTAGGGCAGACACATAAGTCTGTCCTACAGGGTTAGATTTATCCGTAGGGGCAAACCTGTGTGTTCGCCCTTCCCTCTATAACCTTCTCTCTACTTCTCTTTACAAATAATGTCGCCAGGACTCAGGCCGGTGATCTCTGCAGTCACAAAGCTTTTTCTTTTTAGGTCTTAAATAAATAACATCACTGGTGTGTTTATCATGAACTTCCTCCATGAGACGTTCTTTTTTAGAATTTTCCCGTGATGCTTCTTCACAGTAAAAAACAATACTTCTCTTTATTTTTGCCAAAATAGAATTATTCAGATGAAAGCCTTCAAAGCGCAGCACACCTTCAATTTCCTCAAGAGTAACGTGGTTTAGATCATAGGTTATTTTCATGTGATGATGATCAAGGACATGAGACATTAGAACCCCATGGAGATCATTAATGATAAAAACGGCTGAGTGTGCCTGATCGGGATTGGCATGCAGCGAACAGAAGTGGATTTCTCGGTGTTTTATAACTTGCTGACTCATTTAGGTCCTCCCCCAATAACTACAATACAAACAGTTGCTATAAAAAGCTATTCAACCAAAATCAGAACTTGAACCTGAGATATTATTTTTTTTAGATCATACAGGCTCTATACTTATCTTGAAGAATAATCTGTATAGAACGAAATGTACAGTCTCAGATATTAATAACAAGTCCTGATTAACATTCTATGCTAAGTATCTTAACAAGAATATAGAAAATAACCCTACTAATTATAGTAGTTTCCCAGTTTGTTGAGTTTAAACTGACTCTAATGTTTCTAAAGTACGCTGGGCGATGGTTACCCTGGGTAGACGATTAATGTCAGTTAAGGTGTTGATTTTACAATATTTTAACTTTTTAAATAAAGCCTGAACCGAGCTGGCCTGTTCATAACCATGTTCAAATAATAACCAGCCGCCTGGCTTCAGATAATAATGGCTTTGCTCAATAATTTCGCTAATATCAGCTAAACCATTGTTATCAGAGAGCAGCGCTGTTAAAGGCTCATAGCGCCTGACATTTTCTTCTAAAAGGGGATCATTTTCTGCAATATAGGGTGGATTTGAGACAATGACATCAAATTGTTGTTCAGGAATATTTTTGAACCAGTGAGATTGACAAAAGGAGACATTGCTTAGTTTGAGTCTGGCGGCATTTTTTTCTGCAATATTGAGAGCCTGCAGGCTAAAATCAGTTGCCAGAATATTGGCATTACTGCGTTCTGAGGCAATTGCCAGTGCAATAGCACCACTGCCCGTACCGAGATCCAGGATATTTTGCTTATCCAGAGCGGGAATTTTTTCCAGAGCACATTCCACCAGAAGTTCAGTTTCAGGACGAGGTATTAATGTGTCGGATGTGACATCAAGGGTAAAAGACCAGAAATCTTTTGTGCCGGTGATATAAGCAATGGGCATACCCTGTGAGCGCAAGCCCAGATAATGCTCAAATTGCTGAATTTGTTTACTGGTCAGATTTTTTTCAGGCCAGGTTAATAACCAGGTCTTGGTATAGTGTTTTTCAGACTCGTGGTTTAAAACTTTGAGTAAGAGTATTTCGCAGTCGAGTTTAGCGCTATCGCTATTATTAAGCTGGATAATTCCACGTTGCATAACATGGGCAATAGTGAGTAGCGGCTCAGACATGTTTTTACTTTTATTGTTAGATTTGACTAAAGGCTTGCTATTGTTAACAGTTATTTAGTCTTCTGCCATAGATGCGAGCAGTTCAGCCTGATATTCACTTAGAAGCGGATCAATAATAGCACTCAGATCACCATTCATGACTTCTTCAAGCTTATACAATGTCAGATTAATTCGATGATCAGTTACCCGGCCCTGTGGATAATTATAGGTTCTGATCCGTTCGCTGCGATCGCCGCTGCCGACCTGCAGTTTTCGGTCTGCAGCCTGCTCCGACTGTTGCTTGTCACGCTCAGCAGCAGTTATTCGTGATGACAGCATCGACATCGCCTTGGCTTTATTTTTGTGTTGCGAGCGTTCTTCCTGGCATTCTACGACAACACCAGTGGGAATATGTGTGAGTCGAATGGCTGAGTCCGTTTTGTTAACGTGCTGTCCGCCCGCCCCAGAGGC
>JAPVVU010000123.1 GCA_028571885.1 Gammaproteobacteria bacterium
CCAATTTTTATTCGTATTTTTATTAGTGATAATAGTGTCCGGCTGGAAATTGAAGATCGGGGGCCCGGGGTGCCGGATAAAGATAAAAAACTGATCTTTGATAAATTCAGTCAGTCCAGTCGGACTCGAACGGGTGCTGGTGGCACTGGACTGGGACTTGCCATTTGTGCACAAATTATGCTGCTCCATAAAGGTGACATCTGGGTTGAAGATGCAATCAATAGTGGTGCTGAAGGTGGTGCCTTATTTGTCGTTGTATTTCCTTCATTAAATGTATGAGAAGAATCTAAACATCATCGATGATGGTAAATTGCAATTTGCATACTAAAACTTGCAATCTGCTTTGATTTTCACGAAAAAACTGGGAATAAAAAATACTAAAGAGAGCTATCTTATTGAATTATAAAAAAATAAAACAGTTGGCATAGTCAGTGCTTTAATAACTACGTGTGATACAACAATGAATCAATAATTAAAACTACTAAGGAAGATATGATGCAACGTAGACATTTCCTGAAAAATACAATGGCCACTGGTGCCGTTGCTTTAGCCGCTGCAAGTGGTTTGTTAGTACCTGTTCAGGTTCTGGCATGGAATAAAAAAGCTTTTGACGCAAAAGATGTGCAAGGTGCAATGAAAGGTGCAATTGGTACCGAGCTGACTGAAGCCAGTGATAAAATCAAAATCAAAGCACCTGATATTGCAGAAAATGGTGCAGTTGTTCCTGTAACCATTAGCTCAACACTGAGCGGTGTGACTTCAATTACTATTCTTTCAGAAAAAAATGGCACGCCTTTAGTTGCTAAGTTTAATCTGAAAGGTAAAGCTGAAGCATTTGTTGCAACCCGTATCAAAATGGGTAAAACATCTAATGTGATTGCAATTTGTGAGTCAGGCGGCAAATTCTATAGTGCCAGAAAAGAAGTTAAAGTCACTATCGGTGGTTGTGGCGGCTAATTAGCCGGCGTAAAAGCTAGCTGAAGGCTCTTAAAAATAAATTTTAAGACACTTTTTATCTGATAAATTCAGATTAATAAGCGTAAAAAATACGAACAGGTGAATAAAAATGGCGAAAAGCTCAATTAAAATACGCGCTAAAGCAAAAGATGGCGTAGTGACAGTCAAAACACTGATCAGTCATAAAATGGAAACTGGATTACGTAAAGATAAGAAGACAGGCAAGGTTATTCCTGCTCATTTTATTGAATCAGTTGATTGTGAACACAATGGTGCCGCTGTTGTGAATGCAGAATGGGGTGTTGCAATTTCTAAAAACCCATACATGTCTATTAAATTTGCTGGTGCTTCAGGTGATAGTGTTAAATTATCCTGGAAAGACAATACGGGTAAAAGCGATAGCTTTGAGACCAAAGTAAAATAAGTCAGCGCCAAGTACTCACTTAAGTACTAATTTGGACTGCTTAGTTTTTCTTTGTTTCAAAGACTGCTAGCAAAAATTTACCGGCACTAAGATAACCCCCCCCATCTTGAGTTGGTAATGTGAAGGGTGTAACAGGAGAAATCCCGTTACACCCTTTTTTATGTTAGAATTCACTAATAAGCAATTTAAAGTGATGTAAAAAAGAATCAGTAAGACAAAAATGAATATGACGGAAACTAATATGTCAGAGCCTAAAATGTCGGAAACAATGTTCAAAGAACTTGTTGAAGATATAATTATTCAAATTGAAGATGCCATAGAAGAACTCGATAGCGATATTGACTATGAGTCATCAGATGGTATTTTAACCATTATAATGGAAAATAAATCACAGATTATTATTAATCGTCAGACGGCTGCACTGCAATTATGGTTAGCGGCAAAATCAGGTGGTTATCATTTTGACTATGCTGGTAAGAACGTTGGTAATAACGTCGAGAAAAGTGACTGGCAGGATGATCGCAGTGGGGAAGCATTTTTGGACACCCTCAATCGCTGCTTAACAGAGCAGTCAGGTGAAAAAATTGAATTAGATTTGGAATAGTCCATGTTTTATACCATGCAATACCCCTCGCTTAACGCCTTGTTTAACTCCTTGTTTAAATCCTTGTTTAAATCCTCGCTTAACTCCTTGTTTAAATATGGTTCGCTATTTTCTTTGCGTTCTCTCAGTTCTTTAGCTGCCGCATTTTTTATTTCAATGTTTATTTCACTCTTTGTAATAACGACTGCACAGGCTCAGATACAAAAAATACCATCCCCGGCTCCTGATGAAAAAAAATCTTCAGAGTTAATAAATGCACAGTCTGGTGAAATACTGTTTAGAAAAAAATGTGCCGTCTGTCATGGCAGTGAAGGTGCAGGGGGCGTTGGAATTCCTCTCAATCTGCATGATTTTTTAAGTACTGCATCGGATCGTTATCTGGAGCAAACTATCAAAACGGGCAGACCGGGACGGATCATGCCCGCCTTTACAACACTTTCAGATGAGCAAATTCAGAACATTATTGACTATATTCGCAGTTGGAAATCTGAAATAAAAGTCCCTGAATACTCACAAGCTCCAATCCTTGGTGATATTAAAAAAGGTCAGGAGATTTATGACAGCATTTGTATCAATTGTCATCGTGAAAAAGGCATTGGCGGTAAGGGTACCGGGGTGACTTTTTCCCGGCCAAGAGATGCTGAAATTATTGCACCTGCTATTGGCAATCCCGCTTTTTTAGCGTCAGCTTCTGATCATATGATAAAACGTATTATTATGACAGGGCGTGAATCAACTCCCATGGTTTCTGCAATGTCAATGGGGCTCAAAGAAACTGATGTGGACAATGTCGTCAGCTATTTACGGTCTTTAGCAGACATTGATACAACTAATCAAACTGAGTTAAAGACCAGGGATGATGCCGTGTTGGTATTTGAATCGTCTTATTCTATTGAAGAAACCATAGAAAATTTAAAACAGGCAGCATTGGGCTATAATTTTCGCTATATTCGTGAACAAACCCTTGATCAGGGCTTTGTTGATAAAGAACAGGAAAGCAATGAACAATATCTGATTTATTTTTGTAATTTTACTTTTTTAAATCAGGCTCTTTCAGTTGACCCGCGTATTGGAATGTTTCTACCATTTCGGGCCACCATTGTTAAAAAAGATGATACCGTATTTGTCATGACCGTTAATCCGGATTATTTGTGCTCACTGTTTAATAATGATGAATTAAAGCAGGGCTGTGACTTTATGTCAGAAAAGTATGAGGCCATGCTTGAAGAAAGTACTCTTTAGAACTCTATGAGATTTATTTCTTAATAGTTCTTATCCTGGCGATTAAACGATAAGTTAAAAATGAAAAATTTAATATTCAAACAGTTTATAATCAGTACCATTGTTATTCTTATGTTAGCTTCAATGTCTGTACAGGCCGAAGGACAAAGATTAATTATGGGGCGCTCATCTGAAGCGTTTCCAGAAACAATGAGTGTCCTGCAGGCAGAGATAAAAAAAGCAGGTTATACTATCAGTATCGTGCAGCGGGTTGATATAGGGCTGACAGGTATGGGTTTTCAGACCGATAAATACCGTGTGGTTTTTTTTGGTAAAGCAGAAGAAATTAAAAAATTACCTAAAAAATACCCTAAATTAACACCCTATCTGCCTCTGGCAATCGCAATTTTTGCAGAACAGGATGAAACTATTCTCACGGCTATGTCCCCTCTTTTTATTGCACAGACATATGCCCCGGGTGCCACTGCAGATGATGCTGAATTACATCAAATATTTCAGCGTTGGCAAAAAGATATCGAGTCAATTATAGAAAAAGTCAGTCAAGCGGAATAAAGTATTTAAAGAGTGTTATAAATTTTTAATGGCCTGATTTAAACGACGCTCAATTTCCTGTTTAAATTTGAGCAGCTGAGTGGCCTGGATGCCATGACTGCTTTCTGTTTCTTTGAGTTCAGGTGACAAATCAATATCAGTAATGTAAATAGGATAACGTTGTCCACTTTGTCTGCTGTTAATGACCTCTTCTGCGACTTTTTTATAAATATCACCACCGTATTCAAATGAATTAAATTCTTTTTCATTGGCATAGATGATGTAGCGTCGACTACCATCCTTATTTAAGTCAGCAATAACCTGAATTCTGAAAAACTGTGCCGGCATACTTTGCAGTTTAGAAAACTGTTCTTCGAGTATCAGTTGTCCTGGAGACTGTTTTTGAATTTCAAAAACTTCCAACTGTAAATCAATGGCTGATTCATCAGAATCAAGATCGACAAAAGATGAAACCAGTGAATCATCCAATGTGCTGTCTAAAATATCATCTAGCGTCCCATCAAAATAGCTGCTGCTATAGCTGAGCCGGTTAACGACTGAATCTAAAAATAAAACAAAATGACTGATATGGATATTATTTTTTTCAATAAGGGTTGACTGATGATAGAGGCTGCCGCGTTCATCAATAATATAAATATCTGCTGTTTTGCGATGATTTTGATAAAATAATTGAATGTGATTTTCTTTGTTACGGTTGAAAATAAGTTTGAGTACTTTTAATTCTGAAAGTGCAGGATCAATGATAAGTGAGTTAAATTTTGGCAGAGGATAAGACAGTTCTCGTAACAACTCTTTTTGATCGGGTATTTTTTGATATTTCGGCCCGCTTTCTTCCAGCCAGATCATATAGAAACTTTCCTGAACAGCAAATAAATAGCGTGTACTTAAAGCCTCTTCTTTGCCGTGAAATGCATCCAGAATATCATTAAATAATTGGCTGATACATCTTGAAATTGCATCGCCGCGTACAGATGAAAAACAGCATACTAACGTCGGACGTTTAGGAATTGATGCCTGCTGGGCAATTTCAGTGTCATGGTTCCACTTTAGATAATGGCTGAGACATTCCAGGAGGCCATTTTCACCTTCAAAGTGATAGGTCATCACTTCATGCCAGCTGGTTAATAAAACCTGATCAATTGTTATAAGAAGGTTTTCATGCAATGAACTGTAATTGAGTGCATTGGTCTGTTTGGTTGCAATTTGGGTGCCCTGGGGATGATGGCTAAGAAATGGATCAACACCGATATTTAAGAATAATATGTTTAAATCAAGTTGTGCTGGTTTAACAAGGTCTTCCATACTGGCATGACCCGGTGTTGCATCAGGAAAAATATTTTCTAGTGTTTCAAGCACCTGTTTTATTTCCCGGGTATTAAGAACCTGTATTTCTTTGCTTAATATAAAACTGGTCTGGCTGTTAATCACCCGGTTAAAAAAACCCCAGCATAAAAGTTTGATTAAATGAGTCGATTTTTTGGTTGCTGCCGGCGTCCTTTTATCGATATTGCTAATAGCACCGACGTAAAAGGCCCAGCCAACTTCGTTATTGGCAAGCATTTTGTTTGACAGAGCATGTTGCCTGTCTGTCATCTGTTCATGGCTGATGGGGTGCAGTGATACATGCGATTCGTGGAGATCAATTTCACTATCGTGGCTGATAACCTCAACTTTTCCTGCTTTCTTTTCAAAAGCAGCATAGAGTTTACGACCTAATATATGTAAATCACGTTTACTGATACGAATATCTTTGTTTTGATAACGGAAAAAGTCAGACAGCTTTCGATAGCTATAAGTCAGTGCTTCAATAATATTTTTGTGCTCATTACTGACTTCGTCAATTTTCCACTGATTTCGTCTGTCCAGTAAAAGAAGTTTTGGCTGCTGCCATTGCCACTGTGACACCAGGTCCTGCATGATTTTCTGACGCCAGTCATGAGATGAGGCTGTTTTTAACTGAGTCAGCGATTCATTGACCTTTAAGTATAAACATTGTCGTGCTAAATCCAGACGTTTAAAACTGTTGTCTTCGATGAGATGACGGGTAATTTTTGTCATCATCATGATATAAGGATCGAGCTTGTCTATATCAGGTTTATCTTCAGCATAGACCAATCTTTTAAACTGCAGGCAGAGCAGATCGATATTGGGATGTTCTTTGGCATAACATTCCATTAACAGGAGTTTTAAGATTGATTTGTAAGGGGAGTCAATACCTTTATAAATATGCCATAAAGTTGCCCCGTAGAACTCTTCAGCAAGAATATGATTGATAGAGCCAAAATTTAAAAAATCATGTTCATTGAGCAGGCGTTTGTGAATAATATTTTCAACATATTCATCATAGTCCTGTTCAAACTGAGGCGGAACAAGCCACCAGATTGGATAACGTCCCACCAGCAGCATAGAGGTTCGATAGAATTCCTCCAACAGCAGTAAATGTTGAGTTGTGCCGCTGCTTTCAGACGATAGTTTATCAATTTTTCCGTGGCGAAAATTATCTGTATGAATTAAAAAAAAATTGACTTCCAGGTTAAATTCCAGACACCATTGAGACAGATGGTCCGTTTTTAATTGTAATTCTTTTAGTTCAATACTGGAGAGATCTTCCCGATGACAGACCCAAATATCAAAATCACTTTTGTCTGAATATGCAATTGTGCCGGTACTGCCCATTAAATACAGGGCATGAATATCATATTGCCGATAAGCCCGACGTTTGTATTCAAAGGATTTAGCTATTTTTTTTGCCGAGCGGATAGTGTCTTTATCGGGGTTGAATTTAGGTATACCCGCAGGGCATTGTGTAGAAACAAACCCGGGTAATGAGGGGTGATTAATATGAAATAAAAGAGGTAATAGTTGTAAAAAATCAACCTGCCGCTGTTTGAGTGAAGCTTTAGTGCGTTGCAGCTTTAAACTATTAAGATGCAGAAACTTACGTAATATTTTTTTGTGATTCAGATTTGCAAGATAGAATTTATCTGTTTCAAGGTGATGTGAGGTTTTTGTTCTATGGGTCATAAAAATAGTTTTGCTGTAGAACATAAGGTGTGTATTGCTTTACAGAGGTGTTCTGCTAAAACCACACTGGTTGACAAAAGTATAGCAGTAAATGAAAAAATGTACATTTTAAGGCATGTTCATCGAAAAAGAGTACTGTTTAAATGTAGGCTGAACACGAACTTTGCGAAGTATTACCGTATATAGACTTGTTGCTCAAAAAAAATACAAATTAAGTGCTATACTTTATTTATATTTTAGAGAAACAGGTGCTAAAAATGTCGATGTCAGATATAAATTCATCATTATGTTTTAATTTATTAGAAAATAGTCCTTCTTTTATCATCGTTATTGATGAACAGCAGCGTATTTACTGGCTTAATCAGTCTTTTTGTGATTTCTTAGGTTTGGAGCGTGAGCAATTGATTGGTTTGTCGGCCAGTGACACAAAAGAGCCCTGCTTGAAACAAGTGATTAATGCCACAGTTCGAGTAGAAATATTTGCTGGTATTCTGGATAAATGGTTAGAATTACAGGACATGATGAGGCTCAATGGGGAGCAATTTGAGCTGGAAAAGCAGGAATTGACGGTTTGTTATTATGCCGATGCCAGTAAAAAAATACAGATCGAAAAACAGCTTTTACAATTAGAAAGTACACTCAGTCATAAAATGTCTCATGATTCAGTGACGGGTATGTTAAACCATCACAGTATGTTTCAAACATTGAGCTCTGAAGTATCAAGAAGTCGCCGATACAACAACCCCTTATCTCTGGTGTTAATGAAGGTTGATTATCAGTCGGATTCCAGTGCAACTGCAGAGGAAAACACCGAACAAATACGTTTAATGATCAGCCAATTACTGAAGGATCAAATGCGCTGGGCTGACATTGTGGGACATTTAAAAGATTTTGACTTTGTCCTGCTCTTACCTGAAACGGTATATGAGTCAGCAGAAGTACTGATCAAAAAATTGAATAACAACCTGCAAAATGCTGCTATGGATGTGAAACATATTAAATATGGTATCAGCCAATGGCAAAAAGGCGATGATGTAACAATGTTTCTGGATCGAGCGGTAGAAGAGCTGAACTCAGAAACTGTTTAAGAGAAGTTGTAAGTTATAAGTTGTAAGTCTTAAGTCAAAGAAAAATCAAGAGAAATGTTGTGGAGCTTTACTGATTCTATGTGCTTTTTCTTGCTTTTGACTTATAACTTATAACTTACAACTTACAACTTACAACTTACAACTTCTTTAAAATCCTTGTCCGTGCCCGTTTAACTGCAGCGCGCACCTGTTCAGGTGCTGTCCCGCCCAGATGGTTTCGAGCTGAAACAGAGCCTTCCA
>JAPVVU010000124.1 GCA_028571885.1 Gammaproteobacteria bacterium
CAGAATATTCAGGAAAGGACGCTTCCTCCTGTTCCTCTGGAGCAACACCCTGAAATTGTCAAATTGATGGCAACGCTGCAACTTTCACAAGCTGAATTACAAAAAACAAAATCCTTTAAAAAAGAAAGTCCACGTTTATTTCTGGGTGCACAAAGTAACAAAGACAAGAATGTTGAAAATAACTCTTTAATGTTTGAAGTCTCAATTCCATTAGGTGTGAATCCAGCTTATTCACCCAAATTAGCGGCAGAAAAACGTAAAGTTTATGAAAAACAGGCGCTGTTAGACAAAGCCAAAATTCAACTTGAACAAGCGATTTTTAAGGCACAGCAGGCCTTAGCGTCAGCCAAACAAAGTATTCATTTTTCAAAACAACAATATGACCTCAGTCAACAGGCATTAACGATGTCAGAAACAGCCTATCAATTAGGTGAAACGAATATTCAGAATTTATTGCTGGTTCAGCAGCAAACGGCAGAGGCAAAATTAAATTATAAATTAGTACAGGCACGCTCAGGTCAGGCAATCGCAAACTTGAATCAGATATCAGGACATATACTAGGAGCTCAGCAATAATGTTTCACTTAAATACAAGAACTTTAATTTTATCAGGTTGTTTGCTGATGAGTGGCTTTTCTCAACTGTCTCTTGCTAATGACCTGGCTGGTAAATCGGCGAGCAAGTCGGCCGATGCATCAGTGAAAGGATTAACATTGACTACCGCTCAACAGTCTGCAATGGGGATGCAAATGGAGTTGGCAAAGCAGACTGATTTGGTACCCAGTGCCATCTATCCTGCTCAAGCGACGATCCCTCTGCAAACGATGCGCAGTCTTTCCAGTCCCCTTTCAGGGCAGATTATTAAACTGAATTACGTCCATGGTCCGATTCAAAAAGGCCAGGTGATTGCTGAAATTGAAAGTCCTGATTTGTTAAAGATCCAGGAATCTTTTCTGGCCACACTGTCGGATTTACAAATTAGCCGGCAGAATCTAAACAGAGTACGACAGCTTAATAAAAGCGGTGTGTCATCCACTAAAAAACTGCAGCAGGCACTTTCAGAAGTTAAAAAGCTGTCATTAAAAAAAATGCAATTCGAAAAAAACCTGATGCTAATTGGTATGGCTGAATCTGCCATTCAAAATCTGGAAACAACACTCAAACTTCAACCGGCTAACCTGGATATCAAATCACCGATTGATGGTCAGTTATTTGATCTGGAAGTGAGGCTTGGTGAACGTGTTGCTCAAAATCAAACCATTATTTCTCTGGGCGAAACTAACCCCATTATCCTGGTGGTCCGTGTCCCGGTGGAAACGGTAAATGATATGCGCGAAGGGCAAAAAGTAGAAGTGGTTGCAAACGCTAAAATAGGCGAGGTGAAGCATATTGATCCCATGGTTGACCCCATGACTCAATCGGTTGATATTCATATTACAGTCCAGAATGATGACCATAAGCTGCGTCCGGGTCAATTATTTAAAGTCCGTTTTTTAACTGAACAAAAGGCGACCACATATCAGATATCGGCCAGTGCGATCAGTCAATACAATGGTAAAACAGTCGTCTTCTTACAACAAAAAGATTTTATACAGGCACTCCCTATTCAGGTCGTTAATATCACCAATAAGCAATTATATTTTAAACCTGAAACCAAGCAGTCTTCACCTCTTAATGTTTATATTAAAGGCTCCACAGCAATTAAATCTGCTATGGATGCTGCTAATGACTCTGAAAGCGAATAAGGATAAAAAAAATGTTAGCTAAACTTTTACAATTTTTTCTCATTCAGAGAACACTGGTGGTTCTGATTGTCTTTGCTATCCTGGCAGGCGGCTGGCAGGCTTTTCAAAAGATTCCCATTGATGCCTTCCCGGATGTATCGCCGGCTCAGGTGAAAATGATTTTTAAAGCACCGGGGATGACACCTTCTGAAGTTGAGCAAAGAATTATCGCACCTTTAGAGCTTGAATTACTGGGCCTGCCCAATCAAAAAATTCTGCGCTCTTTAGCTAAATACGGCATTGCAGATATTACCCTGGATTTTAATGAAGGTACTGATATTTACTGGG
Organism: Gammaproteobacteria bacterium; assembly: GCA_028571885.1. Taxonomy (GTDB): domain Bacteria; phylum Pseudomonadota; class Gammaproteobacteria; order GRL18; family GRL18; genus GRL18. The sequence goes on from JAPVVU010000124.1 coordinate 2,073, forward strand.
CCAGGCAGCTGGTGTCTGAAAGACTGAATAATATGGATTTACCTCAAGGTGTCACCGGTGGTATGGCACCACTCTCTACACCTTTGAGTGATGTCTTTATGTTTACCATTGAGGGTAATACTCTTAACAATATGGAAAAACGTGATTTACTGGACTGGGTTATTCGTCCTGCATTACGTTCAGTACCGGGTGTTGCGGATGTTAATGTGTTAGGCGGCTATGCCAGAACATTTGTGGTGAAACCGGACTATCAAAAATTACAAACCTATCATGTCAGTATTGATCAACTGATTAAATCATTACAGGAAAATAATAAGAACGATGGTGCCGGTCGTCTCAATCAAGGCGAAGAAGTGCTGCTGGTGCGTACTCAGGGTAATTTAAGCAATATATCCGATATAGAGCATATTGTTGTCGATTATAATAATAATGTGGCGATTACCATTAAGGATCTGGCTAAAGTCGAAATTGATTCGCTGTACCGAAATGGTGCTGTGTCACAGGATGGTCAGCAGGAGGCTGTAGAAGGTCTGGTCATGGCATTAAAAGGAGCCAATGCACGTGAAGTTATTTCAGGCATAGAATCTCGTTTAAAAGATCTGGAATCGGCATTTCCTAAAGGTATTTCTGTGTCTGTTTTTTATAACCGCAGTGATCTGGTTAATACCGCTATTTTTGGTGTATCTAAATCTTTAGCAGAAGCCGTGGTGTTAATCATGGTTGTTTTACTGCTTTTTTTAGGCAACCTGCGAGCTGCGATTACTGTGGCGTTAATTCTGCCACTGGCCGCTCTAATGACGTTTATTCTTATGCGCTGGTTTGGTTTATCTGCCAACTTAATGTCACTGGGCGGTTTGACCATTGCGGTTGGCATGTTAGTTGATGCTGCAGTTGTGGTAATTGAAAACATCGTATCACATCAGGAAAAAGATGCTGAAAAATCACAGGGCCAGCTACCTAAAATGCATATTATATTTCGTGCATTAAAAGAAGTCTCTGTCCCCGTTATCTCTGGTATTTTAATTATTATGACCGTTTTCCTGCCATTACTCACCCTGGAAGGCTTAGAAGGAAAACTATTTGTACCGGTGGCCCTAACCATTATTTTTGCCCTGGGCAGCTCGTTAGTTTTATCGTTGACCATTATTCCGACCCTGGCTTCTTTTCTTTTAGGGAAACCTGCCCATCAGGAACCCTGGTTGATCCGACAATTACTGGCAATTTATCAGCCTGTTCTAAAATGGAGTCTAACGCACGACAAAGTCATTGTTTCTGGCGCCATAGTCGCACTGGTTTTTGCCGGCGTTATTTATACTCAGGTTGGTAAGACTTTTATCCCGCAAATGGATGAAGGCTATATCGTTATGCAAATTGAAAAATCACCCTCAATCAGCTTAAAAAAATCAACTGAAATGGATCTTTACATTCAAAAAGCCATTATGGACCAGGTGCCTGAAGTCGCTCGAATGGTCGGTCGAGTGGGTTCTGATGAAATTGGCATGGATCCTATGGGTCTCAATGACACGGATGTCTTCTTAATGCTTAAACCGATTTCTGAATGGCGTATGGAAAGTAAAGATGAACTCATTGCCGCCATACGTGAAGTTCTGGATACTCAGTTCCCAGGTATTAACTATGCCTTTACTCAACCGATTCAAATGCGTGTTGATGAAATGCTAACCGGTGCCCGAGGTGATGTGGCCATCAAAATTTTTGGTGATAATGCCGATGAACTTAATCAGGTCGCAAAAGAAATGGTCACTATGGTCAGAACTATTCCTGGTGCAGAAGATGTCAATACCCAGATGAATGAAGGTTTGCGCTATCTGCAGCTGAAAGTCAATCGTGATATGGCAGGGCGTTTAGGATTAACCGTGGATCAGGTAGAAGCTATTCTCAGAGCGCAAATCAATGGCCTTGAAACCGGCATTATTTATCAAGGTATTCGTCGCATTCCGCTCATGCTGCGTGCCCCGGAATCCTATAAGGCATCAAGCTTTGAAATGCTGCAGCAGCCCATCACGGTCGATACCCCACAGGGTATGGAAACGGTGATGCTCAGTCAATTAGTGGATGCCGACGCAACTGAAGGGCCTGTTTCAATTAAAAGAGAACAAAGTAAACGTTTTTCTGTGGTTGTTGCCAATGTGACAGGACGTGATCTGGTGAGCTTTGTCGAAGAAGCAAAACAAAAAGCAAAATCATTGACCATACCATCAGGCTACTATTTTGAATGGGGCGGTAAATTTGAAAACCAGCAACGAGCTGCTAAAAAACTGTCTATTGTTGTACCTGTGGCTTTAGTGCTCATTTTTCTTATCCTTTTTAGTACCTTTGGCTCCATTCCTCAGGCCATGATGGTGCTGGTTAATGTGCCCTTTGCATTAATCGGCGGCATTGTTGCCTTATGGTTAACCGGAGAATATCTCTCTGTTCCTGCTTCGGTTGGTTTTATTGCACTATTAGGTATAGCTGTACTCAATGGCGTGGTCATGATTACCTATTTTAATCAACTATTAGCCAAAGGCTTAAGCCTTGGGCAAGTGGTTATTGAAGGCGCTTTAAGAAGGCTCAGACCGGTTTTAATGACGGCCTCGATTGCCGCTTTAGGCCTGGTGCCTTTAGTCTTTGCCACTGGACCCGGTTCAGAAATTCAAAGACCACTGGCCATCGTGGTCATTGGCGGACTAATCAGTTCGACACTTTTAACCTTGCTGATTTTACCCATTATTTTTAAACGTTTTGGTCATTATTCTTAAAGGAGACCACTCATGAAAATGTGTATTTTAAAATTGATTTTAGATAATGACCTTTATGATGAAATGACTGACAGCCTGCTGTCTTTTCCAGACAGGGAATTAGAGTTTATGGGTTTTTCAGTGCAGGCGCATACTCAAGCACTGGAAGACATCAGTGAACAGGTGTCAGGATTCAAGCAAAAAATGGTTATTGAAATCACCACGAATGAAAATGAAGCCAGAGAAATTTATCAATATTTAAAGGAAACCTTAACTGAAGCCAGCTTTGAGGGTCAGTTATTTCCTCTGTTAAATTTTGAAAGCTGAGTTAAACCTTAATTAATTATTTAACAAAGTCTTTCCATGTCCCTGTGTCCATTGAAATAGGCGTTAGATACTAGTCATAAGGAAGTCAATTGCACCAAGTATTTCGGACCTCAGACTTTCAAGTGAAGTAACCTTTTTTCTAAGCATCGTTTTGGGCATTGATGTCATTTGGTGAGTGAGCAATACATACTGTTCATCATTAACAGTTATTATTGGGCAGAGTTTTTTTGCATTTGTTTGATTTAGGATATTGTGTGGTGACAAAGGAATTACAATTCTAGAATTAAGTTCATCAAAAAAATCATTCTGAACATCAACAAGGTAAGGATACGTTTTTTTTGAATTTTTGTTTTCATTTTTATAAAGTGTAAATTGACTCATTAAAAATCCCTGTAAGAATCAGAAAAGAGCCCATTGTTTTCTGCTAATTCGTTTAACGCATTGATGGCTTCTTTATTTTCTTTTTGCCATTTTTTACGTTCTGCTTTTCTAACATCAGAAACCAGGGCATGTTCTAATGTTGCTGATAAATTGATTTTCAAATCACGAGCTTTTATAAGTAAATCACTATTTATAGAAAGATTTGTTGCTTTTTTTGGTGCATTTTCATCATAGACATGTTGCATTAGGATAATCCCACAGTTAGAATGCGCATTATGAATACGCATTCTAATGCTATCACATAAATAATATTCTAACAAGGAGAGCCATACCGAAAAAGACTGAGGTCTCATCGTCGGTTATAATCCGGCCAAAGACAATAACCCCCACATCCAGAGTTATTGACACTTAATACTATTAACAAAAAATAACCATTTGCTTACCCAGTTCTCGTCCGGTCGTTTTGCAAATCGACTTCTGACATATTTGCTGAGCTGGCCTTCTATGAAACTTGAGAGTACTTCTGCAAACTGACTAATATTACCCTGATAATTCACCTGACCTTTTAATTCGGCCTCTCTCAGCACTTGCTTCAACTGAGTTTCAATACGTTGAAAGAATTGATCGGTACGTTTTAAAAGACGTTCATTTTCACCAATCAGTGCATCACCCAGTAAAACCCGGGTTATTCCCGGATTTTTTGCAGAAAAAGTTAATACCACCGCTATCATTTTCTCAACTTTTGTAAAAATGCCATCCTGTTCTTTCACTACCTGATTCAGCAAACTGAAAACAGCCTCTTCACTGAATTCAATTAAAGCTTCAAACATCTTGGCTTTGCTGGGGAAATGGCGGTAGAGCGCCGCTTCTGAAACACCCACTGCCTTAGCAAGATTTGCCGTAGTGATGCGCTCTCCCGGCCTTTGCTCTAACTCCCGAGCGAGTGCCTGCAGAATCTGCTCTTTTCGGTTGGTTTTAGTATTGGTTTTTTTGCTGGTAGTCTGATTCATAGTTTTTGATAAAAGTTTAAATACAGCTGAATTATTCATCTTCCTCAGGACAATCACCAAAAATCAACGTGCCTATGCCTTCATCAGTAAATAATTCCAGCATAACCGCATGCTCAATACGACCGTCTATTATATGTGCAGAACAGACATTATTTTGCACTGCTTCAAGTGCGCAGCGAATTTTCGGCAACATACCACCATGGATGGTACCATCAGCAATTAATTCATCAACTTTTTCAGTACTCAAGCCGGTTAACAGACCGTCCTTTTTATCTAAAAGCCCTCTGGTATTGGTGAGTAGAATTAATTTTTCTGCATTAAGCTCTTCTGCCAGCCTGCCGGCAACCAGATCAGCATTAATGTTGTAAGATTCACCATTTTTCCCCAGGCCAATCGGTGCGATAACCGGGATAAAATCACCATGAATTAACATATCAATTATGGAAATATCAATATTGGTCACTTCTCCAACATGGCCTATATCTATAATTTCCGGTGCATTCATTTCTTCTGTCTGATGAGTAAAATGCATTTTTTTTGCACTGATCAAGGCACCATCTTTACCCGTAAGACCGACCGCCTTGGCACCATGAGAATTCAGCAAGGCCACAATTTCTTTATTGACCTGACCACCCAGCACCATTTCTACAATATCCATGGTTTCTTTATCAGTAACACGCATGCCGCCGATGAATTCACTTTCTTTGCCGACTCGCTTTAATAGATTGCCAATTTGCGGGCCACCGCCATGGACCACAACCGGATTTAAACCAACCAGTTTCAATAAAACAATATCACGGGCAAAACCATTTTTCAGGTCATCTTCCGTCATAGCATTGCCGCCATATTTAATCACAATAGTCTTACCCTGAAATTTTCTAATATAGGGTAAGGCTTCAGATAATACATGGGCAATTGTCATTGCCGTACTATTATTAATACTCATAATCTCTGTCAATCATCTCTTTGAAAAAATGTATAAATTGCGGCACTCGCCCTGAGGGGCAGGCCATGTTATTAAAATGGAAAGACTAACTGCGGTTCAACGGCGAGTACTGCTTCTTTAAAAACAGTGGCAATACGCTGCAAAGCTTCTTCATTTTCCGCTTCAAAACGCATGCTCAGATTATCGCTGGTATTGGATGATCTGACCAGCCCCCAACCATCTGAATATTCCACACGAATACCGTCGATTGTTATGATTTTACCATCACTGAAACAACTGCTGTCGGCATTCATTTTTTCCATAATCGCCGGCCCGTCATTGGTGGCAATGAGAATTTCGGGGGTATTTAATGAGTCGGGTAATTCCGCAAAAATCTGACGTGATTTTCTTAAATCAATGGAGAGAATTTCAAGCACTCTTGCTGCCGCAAATAAGGCATCATCAAAACCAAACCAGCGCTCCTTAATAAAAATATGGCCACTCATTTCACCCGCCAGTAACGCCCCGGTCTCCAGCAATTTGCTTTTCATAAAAGAATGTCCGCTTTTACACATGACTGCTTTGCCACCCAGGCTGCTTATAAAGCCATCTAACTTCCGTGAAGATTTTACATCATAAAGTATAGTGGCCTCTTTA
>JAPVVU010000125.1 GCA_028571885.1 Gammaproteobacteria bacterium
AACGTAGATAAATAGTAACTATTCAGCATGTATTTATTAATTACCCGTGTTAAGCCTATGGTCACTCATTTTTCTGACTTTGCTTTCTGTTATGAGAACTCACTTCGTTCAGACAATCAAAGTCAGAAAAATAAGCAACCACAGGCTTTTTATAAATAATACGCTGAATACTTACGTTAAATATTAATTCTCAGATGGTGTATCATCATCGTTTGATGGCGGCTCTTGATCAACGTCAGCCGAAGACTCTTGATCCGCTGAAGGCTCTTGATCTGCTGATGGCTCTCCACTAGCTGATGGCTCTTCACCCTCAACAAATTCATCTTCATCAATCACTGTTTCGCAAACTCGTTCGATTTGAACCAATTTTTCATTTTTGGTTAAGCGTATCAGGCGCACGCCCTGAGTGTTTCTGCCAACTACTGAGATTTCAGTAGAACGGGTACGAACAATAGTACCACCGTCCGTGATGAGCATAATTTCACTGCTTTCATCGAGTAAGCAGGCACCCACCATGGAGCCATTACGTTCTGAGGTTTTGATTGCAAGCACACCCATCCCGCCACGTCCTTTAACTGGATACGCTGAAATTTTAGTGCGTTTACCATAGCCATTTTCAGTAGCAGTAAGTACATAACGATCTTCACATTCAGGTGGTACGACAATCAGTGAAACTACTTTTTGCTCACCGGAAAGCCTAATGCCCCGAACACCTGTTGCTACACGTCCCATCGAACGTACAAGAGATTCATTAAAACGAATGGCTTTACCTTCAGTACTGAACAGCATGATATCCTGCTCACCATCTGTCAACTGAACATCAATTAACTTGTCACCTTCTCGTAACTCAATAGCGCGGATACCGTTTGCTCTTGGTCTTGAGTAGTCAAGCAATGGGGTCTTTTTCACTGTACCATTAGCCGTAGACTGAAGGATAAACTGACCATCAATAAATTCTTTGATAGGTAGAATTGCATTAACTTTTTCACCTTCTGACAAAGGCAGAAGATTAATAATAGGACGACCTCTGGAGCCACGACTTGCCAAAGGCAATTCGTATACTTTCTTCCAGTACACCTGGCCGGCATTAGTAAAACATAAAATCGTATCATGACTTGATGCAACAAAGAGCTTATCAATAAAGTCTTCATCTTTCATTGATGTCGCTGATTTACCTCGACCACCACGACGTTGTGCGGCGTAATCTGCAAGAGGCTGTGTCTTAACGTAACCTTCATGAGACAGGGTCACAACCCGATCTTCCTCTGCGATCATATCTTCCATACAGAGATCATCTTCAGACTCTCTGATTTCAGTACGACGTTCATCACCGTATTGACTCAAGACTGCTTCAAGTTCTTCACGGATAACACCCATAAGTACTTCATGACTGCCCAGGATAGTCAGATACCACTTAATCTGTTCAATAATTTCTTTATATTCAACAACAATTTTATCAATTTCAAGACCAGTTAAACGATGTAGTTTTAAGTCTAGAATTGCCTGAGCCTGAACAGGTGAAAGATGATAACCATCATCAAACAAGCCAAATTGTTCTTCAAGACCATCAGGGCGGGATTGCTCGCCGCCGCCTGAGAGAAGCTCTTTGACCAGACCCGGTTCCCAGGATTTAGCAATCAATTTTTCTTTTGCTTCTTGTGGATTGGCTGATTCTTTAATGGCTTTGATTAGCGGATCAATATTTGCCAGAGCAACTGCCTGACCTTCCAGGATATGTGCACGTTCTCGTGCTTTTCTTAATTGGTAAACAGTTCGGCGGTTAACCACTTCGCGACGGTGTCGGATAAACTGTTCAATTAACTCTTTAAGGTTAAACAGCTTAGGCTGACCATCAACCAGAGCAACCATGTTAATGCCAAAGACATTCTGCATGGCGGTATGTTTATATAAAGTGTTGACTAAAACATCGGTGGATTCACCGCGTTTCACTTCAATCACCATTCGCATGCCGTCTTTGTCAGACTCATCACGTAACTCTGAAATACCTTCGATTTTCTTTTCTTTAACCAGTTCTGCAATACGTTCTATCAGGCGTGCTTTATTAACCTGATAAGGTAATTCAGTGACCACGATACGCTCGCGGCTGTTAGGCATTTCTTCAATTTCGACTCGCGCTCTGACTCGAATCCGACCACGCCCGGTATGGTAAGCTTCATGAATACCACGAGAACCGTTAATAATACCGGAGGTTGGAAAATCAGGTCCTGGTATAAGCTTGATTAAATCAGGAATGCTTATGTCAGAATCTTCAATAAATGCCAGACAGGCGGTGACAACTTCGGTCATATTATGGGGTGGTATATTAGTGGCCATTCCCACCGCAATACCTGAAGAACCATTAATCAGCAGATTAGGAATCTTAGTTGGTAAAACAACCGGCTCATGCTCAGATTCATCATAGTTTGCAGTAAAGTCGACCGTTTCTTTATCGATGTCAGCTAAAAGTTCATGGGAAATCTTCGCCATACGTACTTCGGTATAACGCATTGCAGCAGGTGAATCACCATCTACAGAACCAAAGTTACCCTGACCATCGACAAGCATGTAACGCAAGGAGAAATTCTGTGCCATACGCACGATGGTGTCATAAACAGCAGTATCACCATGAGGGTGATATTTACCGAGAACTTCACCGACAATACGTGCGGATTTTTTATAGGGTTTGTTGAAATCCATGCCAGCTTCGTGCATGGCATAAATGACTCGTCGGTGAACTGGCTTGAGGCCGTCACGAACATCGGGAAGTGCTCGTCCTACAATTACGCTCATCGCATAATCCATATAGGACTGCTTCATCTCATCCTCAATATTAATGTGGAGGAGTTCTTTTGCAAAATCTGACATTGAGTGGTAATTTATCCGTTTTTTTTGATTTTTCTCAATAGACTAGAGCCACTGACTTACTTTCAAATGAGTAAAACAGGTACTCTAAAAACTGCAATATTATAGCACATATCATTAAGCTATGTGCTCTTTATTATGATTAAAAAATGTCTATTTTAGTCATTTATGCAACATTTATCATTAATGCTTTAATTTTTTCTAGATCAGGTTTTAACACAACCCCTTTTTCAGTCACAATGGCATCGACTAATTCAGCTGGAGTGACATCAAACGCGGGATTTCTTGCCTGTGCACCTTCAGCTGCAACTTTACGTCCGCTAAAACCGAATACTTCCTCAGCAGAGCGCTCTTCAATGGGAATATCATCACCGCTATCAATATTCATATCAATGGTGCTTGTCGGAGCTGCAACCATAAATTTGATACCATGGTGACGTGCCAGAATAGCCAGGGCATAAGTACCAATTTTATTTGCTACATCACCATTAGAAGCAATTCGATCAGAACCAACAATGATCCAGCGAATAGGATTTTCACTCATCTGGCTGGTTTTAATCATGTGCGCTGCAGCACCTTCCACTATTAACGATACGGGAATATCATCATAGACCATTTCCCATGCTGTCAGACGTGCTCCCTGAAGCCAGGGACGCGTTTCATCAGCATAGACATGACTAATCTTATCTTGCCCAAAAGCACTGCGAATAACCCCTAATGCTGTACCATAGCCGCCTGTTGCCAATGCACCTGCATTACAATGAGTTAAAACAGCACATTTTTCAGCAATTAACTTAGCACCAAGCTCTCCAATTTTGACATTGGCGGCTATATCATCTGTATGGATCTGCTTTGCCAATGCAAGCAGCGTAGACACCGGATCATCAACCGCCAGTCCTTTTATTACTTCGCGCATCAAGCCAATTGCCCAGAAAAGATTAACTGCGGTAGGCCGTGATTGTGCCAAGGTTTGCAGATCAGCTTCTATTTCCTGCTGCCAATTATCAGGATTTTCAGTAAAACGTTGTTTTGCCGCGATGACAATACCATAAGCTGCTGTAATTCCAATTGCCGGGGCGCCACGAACAACCATATCGGTAATAGCTTGTGCAACAGATTTAACATCGGTTAGAGTAATATAAGTTTGTTCACCGGGTAATAAGCGTTGATCCAGTAATTGCAGGGTATTATTCTGCCAGATAATGGGTTTGATAGAGTCATAGGCCTTGCCAGTCATTTTTAACTTACCTTGTGTTGCAAATTTGCACTATCTTATAATCAAATGCATTCAAGGTGTATACTGAACACTAAATAAATTATAAATTTGAGGTTTCTTTTGTCACAAAGCTCGTCACAACACCCGCCCCACAATTGTCAACAGGTTGATTCAATTATTCATGCTCGCTGGATTATACCCGTTGAACCCGATGAAACAGTACATGAAAATCATTCTCTCGTCATACAACAGGGAAAAATTCATGAGATCTTACCCACTGAACGCTGTCGTAAAAAATATCAGAGTCAAACTGAGCACAACTTAAATAGTCATGCTTTAATACCCGGCTTTATTAACACTCATACACATGCCGCTATGAGTCTTATGCGTGGCCTGGCGGATGATCTGCCTCTAATGGAATGGCTTTCAGACCATATCTGGCCAGCTGAAGGAAAATGTGTCGATTATCAATTTGTTAAAGACGGTACTGATTTAGCGATTGCTGAAATGCTCAGAAGTGGTACAACGACTTTTAATGATATGTATTTTTTTCCAGATGCTGCCGCTAAATCAGCGGATGAAGCCTGCATAAGAGTTTCTTTGGGGCTCATTATGATTGATTTTCCCTCAGCCTGGGCCAATGACAGTGATGATTATTTACATAAGGGCCTGAAATTACATGAACAGTACCGTCATCATCCTCTGATTTCTACCGCATTTGCCCCGCATGCGCCTTATACAGTATCTGATGAAACTTTGGAAAAAGTGAAAACTTATGCGGAGCAATTGGACATACCCATCCATATTCACCTTCATGAAACACTCAGTGAAGTTGAACAGGCAGTTTCAGATACCGGCATGCGCCCTATTGCCCGATTGGAAAAGTTGGGTCTGTTATCCCCTCTTCTTCTGAGCGTTCATATGACGCAGCTTGAAGAAGATGAAATTAATCTACTCAAGCACTATGGTGTGCATATTGTTCATTGTCCTGAATCTAATCTCAAATTAGCCAGTGGTTTTTGTCCCGTTGCAAAGCTAAGCAAAAATAATATCAATATTGCCATTGGAACCGATGGCGCAGCCAGCAATAACGATCTGGATATGCTCAGTGAAATGCGCAGTGCAGCGCTATTAGCTAAAGCAGTCGCAGGTGATGCTTCAGTCATCCCTGCTCATACAGCTCTAAAAATGGCAACACTCAATGGTGCAAGAGCACTTGGGCTGGACACAGTGACGGGCTCTTTAACTCAGGGGAAAGCTGCTGATATTACGGCTATTGATCTAAATAGAATTGAAACTCAGCCTGTTTACCATCCGATTTCACAAATTGTCTATTCTTCCAGTCGCGATCAGGTTACTGATGTCTGGGTGCAGGGAAAACATTTACTTAATAATCGTCAATTAACTACCCTTGATGAGGAGCAAATCAAACACAAAGCGGCTGATTGGGGAAAAAAAATAAGATTAGAGATTGAAAGCTAAATAAATATTCATAGCAAAAATTTCGACTTTTAGTGTAAAATTTTAGATAATACAGGATAATCTGGAGTAAGAAGTTAAACTATCAACTCTATCAAATACTCTCAAAATGACCTATTTACATTCAGGAATATAATGACTGCCACACATTCACAGCAAAAAAAAGACATGCCGGGAGAAAACAGCTTTACCAATGTAGATCCTCAGGAAGTCGCTAAATTTGAGGCGATGTCGACACGCTGGTGGGATAAAGAAGGTGAATTTAAACCGCTGCACGATCTGAATCCAGCACGTTTAGCATACATAAAAAAACGTGCTAATGGTCTACAGGGCAAGCTCATATTGGATGTCGGTTGCGGCGGCGGTATTTTATCCGAAAGTATGGCGCATGAAGGTGCTGATGTTACTGGAATCGATATGGGTGATGCCAACCTGACCATTGCAAAAATGCATTTATATGAGTCAGGAGAGAAAGTCACTTACCAGAAAATCACTGTCGAAGAACTTGCAGAAGCAAAGCCAGGTCATTTTGATGTAGTCACCTGCCTTGAAATGCTGGAACATGTGCCCGATCCCGGCTCGATCATTCGTGCCTGTAAAAAATTAGTAAAACCCGAAGGTGATGTTTTTTTCTCAACGGTTAACCGTAATGCCAAATCTTATGCCATGGCCATTATTGGTGCTGAGTACATTATGAAATTATTACCCAAAGGCACTCATGACTTCAAAAAATTCATCCGCCCTGCAGAACTGGATCAGTGGATCCGTGCTGCCGATTTAAAAACTCAGCATATTTCAGGTATGACTTACAACCCGTTTACCGGGCATTGTGCACTCAGTGATGACGTAGATATCAATTATCTGGTTCATGCCCGCCATATTGAATAACTCTTAAAAAATGATGATTAAAGCAGTCCTTTTTGACCTTGACGGCACTTTTGCAGATACTGCCCCTGATTTGGCTGCGGCCTTGAATCAGGTATTAGATGAAGAAGGCGAGCCTGCCCTGCCCTTTGAAATCATTCGCCCGGTGGTTTCACATGGCGGCAACGCACTCATTAGACTTGGCTTTAACTTTAATGAACAACATACTGATTTTGAAAGACTTAGAAAAAGATTCCTTAGCATATATCAAAATAACATCAGTAACTTAACCACTGTATTTGATGGCATAAAGGAGCTTTTAGACACACTGGAAAGCAAACAGATCAGCTGGGGGATTGTCACTAATAAACCATCCTGGCTGACTGATCCATTGATGGAACAAATGGGATATACAAATCGAGCGGCAACAATTGTCAGTGGCGATACAACAAAAGAGAAGAAACCACACCCTGAACCACTTTTTTATGCCTGCCGGGAAATGAATTGCCAGCCATCAGAGTGTTTGTATATTGGTGATGCCGAGCGAGATATTATTGCCGGAAATTCCGCTGGAATGACTACAATAACAGCATTATTTGGCTATATTGAGCCCAAAGATACGCCTGAGAACTGGGGCGCAGATGCTATGATTGAGCACCCAAAAGACATTGAAGGCTTTTTATAATATTAATCTTACGCGCAATATCAATACTTTTACTATTGCTGCTATTACTATAAGGAATCGATATTTCTCAGCTATTAAACAAAGCAAAATTTCTAAAATGCATCATCTACTGCTTTTTTTGAATCATTGTAAATTTCTTTACTTTTCTCCGAGATATCTTTTTGTAATTCTTCAAACTTCTTATTAAATGCCTCCATAGTTGTATTTTCAGCAAATGGATTGCTCATCAGTGGTTGATCTTTCCCCAGGTTAACGCCAACCCACAAGCCTATGATGCCGCCAATCAGTAACCCCAATAACAAATCTTTCATTTAAACATTACCTCGAAAAACTTAAGTCTGAACAATGTTATTCAGAAAAAGATATTCAGAAAATTAAAAAGCAAATCAATATTATAGTTATTTTACTAAGATTGAAGTATATTATACATTCGTTGAAGAAGTGTATCTTATTCTTTATTTTTTAAATAAATTTATTACAAATGTTAACTTCTGAGCAAAAACGACATCAAGCCTATAAATTCTGTATGGCAATCGCCCAAAGTCATTATGAAAATTTTCCTGTAGCTTCGCATCTGCTTAATAGACAATTACGCTTTCCAGTCAGTGCCGTTTATGCTTTTGCCAGAAGCGCGGATGATTTTGCAGATGAAGGCAACAGCACCAGGCAAGAAAGACTCCATTCTCTCAATGAATATATTGCTGAACTTAAACAGATTGAGCAATCCTTAAATAAACATTCACCTCTCAGTAAGGAGATATTCTTTCATGACAGTAATAATGCTATCTTTATTGCTTTAGCCGATGTCATTCATCACTTTCAGATACCTGTTATTCTCTTTTATAACCTTATTAAGGCCTTTAAACAGGATGTTAATATCACTCGCTACCAAACCTTTGATGACATTCTTAATTATTGCCGTTTAAGCGCTAATCCTGTTGGCCAGATTTTACTCTATTTAAATAAGAGCGCCACCCCTGCAAACATGGATAATTCGGATGC
>JAPVVU010000126.1 GCA_028571885.1 Gammaproteobacteria bacterium
GAGGCATTCATGTCCAAACCATCCGTTGTAACAACTAAAACTCAGCCTGAAATAAAATCATCCAATCACGGGATCGCACTAAACGTCACACGCACAAGAGTGACGGTGCTGGTGTTCAACCTGAGCATTATCTCGTTCATGTTTTCAATATTGGCGACAAAATCGCCATCTGCTGATAGCCTCCCGCATGTGAGCACTTCTGTTGCGCTGCTCATGGGGTTTTTCCTGACGCTGTTGGGACTCTGGTTACTGTTATTGTCGCAGGATTGGGACGAGATCGGCTTAAGCCGCCCCATATCTTTCACGCTCGGGACAATGACTACTTATCTTGCGTTATCGCAGACTGTTACAGCATTCGTTCACGAATATCTGATTAGAACCATGAACAATACCCTTCAAACAGAAGCTGCAGATACTTTGCATGGTTTTGCCGGGCTCAGCAACACCGGGCTGCTGATGATCCTTATAATGGGCGGTGTCATCTGGATACTGATAACCTATATTGGTCCACTGGGTGCTATCCGCAAAAGCCAGAGCCGTGAATGGCGATGGCTCTATGCGAGCTATTATCTGGGACTTCAGATCCCGATCAACTGGATCACTGCCGAGGCCTGGTACCTGCAAACTGATCAGTCCATGAACATGCTGAGCTTCTTTGCTCTACAGTTCATGCAACCGTTGCTTTGGTTCCGCTGAATTAAGTTTAAGCTCACTGGCTATTTATCAGCAGGAATTTTTGCTTCAGAACGTTGTAACCTCGCTGTAAGTCCAGAAATCAGGGGATTTGCACTGAGACCATGGGCGATAACACTCAACAATATAGTACAGACTACCGTCATAACAATAGTGTTGCCGCCAGGCAGGTGCTCATGGAGAACAATTACCGCGAATACAACACTGGCAAGTCCGCGAGGTCCAAACCAGCCGATAAATAATTTTTCATCGGTCCTTAAATTCATTCCTCCAAGAACCAGAAAGACCGGCAACATTCTTACGATGGTAAGACTCAGCAGAGAATAAACTACAATCTCCCAACTAAAGGAAGCTAATGTCTGTCCAATCACAACAGCCCCGAAGACAACCCAGGTGATCAAAGCCATTGTATCTCCCGTACCTTCGGCAGCAAACAGAAATTTTGGTTTGTGTTGTTTTGCAATGGCACCAAACAACATGCCTCCGGCAAAACAGGCGATAAATCCACTGCCCCCAAGAATCTGTGCTAATACAAAGATAGTGACTGCCAGTCCTATCACAGTTAACTGACGCCAGGTATCAGTGACCCATCCCTTGTTATAGCACAGTTTGCTTAACCTGGCAGCGATGAAAGTTAATCCCACTCCCACGACAACGCCGATACCAATCTCTTCAGCTATCAGTTTCAATGCCAGAAAATGGGTATCTTCTCCAGCACCGGATGCAGTAGCAACAAGGGCAAGAAAAACAAACAGAATAGGTACACAGATACCATCGTTCAGGCCGCTTTCAACGTTTAAACCCTCACGAATATTCGCAGGAACGGACTCATTGGTCACCACTGCTTTTCCCAGAGCCGCGTCGGTGGGAGCCAGCATGGTTGCCAGGATAGCAATCTCTAATAGTGTCAGTCCATCAAATACAAGCACACCAGCACCAAATCCGAGCAGTATAGTTAAAGGAAGACCTATCAACAGCAAACGCTGGGGAATACGAATGTTCAGTTTCAACACACTAAGATTGGCATTGGCTGCATCCGTAAAAAGTACTAATGCAAGCGTCAACTCAGCCAGGGTACGCAGACCTTCAGCTTCCAGACTCAGGCTAAGATAGCCCAGTCCCACAGGCCCCATCAGCAGACCGAAAGCAATAAATACTATCGCACCATTGATAGGCGTACGCTCAAGTCCGCCGCTCACAAGACTGTAGAGAAAAATAAATGCGGCTAATATCAATAAGTTTTCATACATATAGTCTGTCCTTTTTAATGCCCACCTGTGATCAGGTGAGCGATAATATCATTGTTTATTGCCAAGTTTAATGCAAAGCTGATTAACATCTGGTTGCTGAGTTAACCGATGTACAATGCCGGGGAAATATAGTTTTTGCTCACATGGCAGACGCGCTATATATCGGCCAGATCGCCTTTATTTTCAAGCCAGGATCGACGATCAGCGGCTCTTTTTTTACCCAGCAGCATATCCATCATTTTATGCGTCTCATCACCGTCTTCTATAGTCAGTCGAACCAGCCGACGAGTATCAGGGGCAATGGTGGTTTCTCTTAACTGCAAAGGATTCATTTCACCCAGTCCTTTGAAACGCTGGACGTTCACCTTTCCTCTGATTTTTTCAGCTTCAATTCTATCCAGAATGCCCTTTTTTTCAGCTTCATCCAGCGCATAGAAAACCTGCTTACCGACATCAATTCGAAACAGTGGCGGCATGGCAACATAAATGTGACCGGTATCCACTAATGGCTTAAAATGACGGATAAACAAGGCACAAAGCAAGGTCGCAATATGCAGGCCGTCAGAATCCGCATCGGCAAGGATACAGATTTTGCCATAGCGAAGCCCTTTTATGTCACTGGAACCTGGCTCAACACCCACAGCAACTGAAATATCATGCACCTCATTGGAAGCCAGCACCTGAGCAGAATCCACTTCCCAGGTATTCAGTATTTTACCTCGTAAAGGCATAATTGCCTGAAAATACCGGTCTCGAGCCTGTTTGGCCGAACCACCTGCAGAATCCCCTTCCACCAGAAAGATTTCTGTTTCATTAAAATCTGAAGAGGTACAGTCCGCCAGTTTGCCGGGCAAGGCTGGCCCTTGAGTAACCTTTTTACGGATAATTTTTTTACCAGCCCGAATACGCTGGTTGGCACGGCTAATCACCTGCTGTGCCAATCGCTCACCATCTTCTGTATTTTCATTAAGCCATAAACTAAAGGCATCTTTTGTCACACCAGAGACAAAAGACGCACATTCACGGGAAGACAGACGTTCTTTAGTTTGACCCGAAAAGAGCGGGTCCAGTAATTTAACCGATAAGATATAACAGCAACTGTCCCAGACATCATCTGGTGTCAGCTTCACGCCTCTGGGTAAGAGGTTGCGAAATTCACAAAATTCTCGAATGGCTTCCGTTAAACCGGTTCGAAAACCATTAACATGGGTACCGCCCTGGGGCGTTGGAATTAAGTTGGCATAACTTTCCATGATGGGGGTGCTATCCCAGGTTTCACTTTCTTTATCCAGCCAGAGCACCGCCCATTCTGCCTGTTCATTATTACCTTCCAGATGACCGGTAAAAGGCGTCACTGGAATACATTCCCTGCCGTCAATTTCATCCAGCAGATAATCAGACAGGCCATTTTCATAATACCAGCGTTCACTTTCACCACTGTTTTCATCTTTAAAGTTAATTTCCAGGCCGGGACAAAGCACCGCTTTGGCTTTAAGACCATGCTTTAAACGGCGCACAGAAAATTTAATGGTATCAAAGTATTGCATATCGGGCCAAAAACGAACGGTGGTGCCGGTATTACGTTTACCCACTTCACCCACAACTTCCAGATCCTGAGTTTTATCACCACCGGCGAATGCCATATGGAACTCTTCACCCTTTCTTCGAACCCAAATTTCCAGTTTAAGTGACAGCGCATTAACAACCGATACTCCGACACCATGCAGGCCGCCTGAAAACTGGTAGTTTTCATTAGAAAATTTACCACCCGCATGTAAACGAGTCAGAATCAATTCAATACCCGGTATTTTTTCATCCGGATGTAAGTCTACCGGCATACCGCGACCATCATCTTTGACCGATAAAGAGCCGTCTTTATACAGGACGACATCAATGCGACGCGCAAATCCTGCCATTGCTTCATCCACACTATTGTCAATGACTTCCTGTGCAAGATGATTAGGACGCTCAATCTGGGTGTACATGCCGGGACGTCTTTTTACGGGGTCAAGACCATTTAAAACTTCGATATCCTGTGCTTCGTAGGAACTTGCTGCCATTTATTTTTTTAACCTTATTGATCTATTAATATTCAAAGCCACTGGCTTAAAAACGCCATTTCGCGTATAGTATGCCGTCATTATTCCAGAAAACTCTATGCCATACTATTGCTATTGGAAAATTTCTTTCGGCATAAAGAAAGTCTAGCTATAAAACCTTTTTTAACACAGTCGTATTTTTTATCAGAGATAACTATTTACTAAAGAAAGTTACTAAAAGAAAGCATTTACAAAAAATGACTAAAGAAAAAAAACATGCATAGTCTAACATTATTATTGTTGCTGCCGATCATCGGCGCAGTCATCATCAGTATATTGCCAAGTCAATCACCATTAATACGTAAAACAGCCATAGCAATGGCAACATTAACGCTTCTATATGCTGTCAGTTTTATTTTTGCCTTTGACACCTCAAGCAGTGCCCTGCAGTTCAGCAAAATTGTCCCCTGGAATACGCGCATGGGCACCTCTTTTTCCCTGGGTATTGACGGCATTTCATTTCCCATGGTGTTACTTGCCACTTTATTATGTTTTATTGCCATTATAGCCTCCCGGAGTATTTCTGAACGTACCAAAGGCTATTATTTACTGATGTTATTACTTGAAGGGGCTATGCTGGGTGTTTTTATGGCTCAGGACTGGTCACTGTTTTATGTCTTCTGGGAACTCACTCTTATTCCACTCTTTTTCCTTATTGACCGTTGGGGTGGTAAGCGTCGTAGTATGGCATCGCTCAACTTTGTCCTCTATACCATGGGTGGCTCAGTGTTTATGTTACTCAGCTTGCTGGTCTTATTTGATGCCACTCCTGGTCATTCTTTTGCCATGGATGCCATGCTTGAAGGCGCTCGCTCCCTGCCTGAGCAAACACAGATCTTAATTTTTCTGGGATTTTTAGTCGGTTTTGGAGTCAAAATGCCTATTTTTCCTATTCATGGCTGGCTGCCGCTGGCTCACGTGGAAGCGCCCAGCCCAGTTAGTATATTACTCTCCGGTATTTTATTAAAAATGGGTGCTTACGGACTCATTCGTACCGCATTTATGTTACCTGAAGCGGTTTTATCATTACAAACATTTCTCATGATCCTGGCTCTGTTCAGTCTGATTTACGGTGGTTTATTAGCCTGGAGACAGTCCGATTTAAAGGCCATGATTGCTTATTCTTCCATTAGCCACATGGGTGTTGTGTTGTTAGGCATTGCGGCTCTCAATATTTCCGGCATCACCGGTGCATTGATGCAAATGGTTGCTCACGGTCTGGTGGCCGGTGCTTTATTTTTACTCATTGGCCTGCTCTATGAACGCACCCATACCCGTGAAATCAGTGATTATAGTTCGCTGGTAAAAATAACACCTCGATTTGCCGTCTTTACTTCGCTTGCTTTTATTGCTGCCGTGGGCATGCCGGGCACCGCAGGTTTTATTGCTGAGCTGCATGTCATTATCGGCGCCTTTGAACAATGGGGCTGGACGGTGATACTGGTGAGCATTGGTGTCATGATCAGCGCCGCCTATGCCGCCCGAACCATGGGGCGACTATTTACCGGACCCAGTCATGGTAATATGGATGATATCAGCGACTTAAAGTCCGGTGAAGTATTTGCAGCCGGCATTCTGGTCTCTGGCTTTTTATATATTGGTTTTTTCCCCGCATTTACACTGGATTTAATGGCTGCTTCTGCCAATAATTTCAGTCAGTTATTTATGAGCCTGAGATAAGGGAGTTTATGCAAAATGTCAGATTCCAGCCAAACTTCTACTGTTCAAAGCTCAATTCAAAGTAAGCATGGCAAAGCAACAAATATGGATGAGGTTCGCGAGCAAATATTACATTTGATTGAACATCTTGAACACGTGTTACCCGCCCAGGCACCTATCAAAGATTTTGTGCATCATAATACTCTGCATGGTTACCAGCATTTATCCTTTCCAGAAGCTCTGGCGCAGTCAAAAGCAACCACCGGTGCCAGGGGCTATTTAAGCAATGAACAGTTTCGCCAATTTTTCTCTCAGGGTCGAATTACCCTTGAGAATCTGGAAAGTATTCTCAATGAACAGAGTGATTTGAATCTGGACAAAATTATTTATGCACATAATGACCAAACTATTTGTCATAAAGATATTATTCTCACTACATTACTCTATTCATTAAAGCCTGTAACCAACTGTCAGTTAACCTGGCAGATTGAAGAACTTGATGCATTAGAACGCTGTCAGAGTGATCTGAGCGCAGAACAATGCCAGATTTTCATGGCTGGTACAGATGAAAAAGAAGCTATCGCCTCTCTCTGGCAAACCATTTTAACCGCACTGGATCTGGATCACTTATTATTGCATCCGGAAGATATGATCGATATCTCGCCTGACCGTGCCGAAGAAATGCTCTCCCAGCAGGTGGCCGAAAGTAACAAAAAAGAAACAACTATTTCCCAAAGCCATAAGCATGTACAAAAAGAATCAAGAAAACTTTTAGGGAAACTGCTGGATAACATCGGCCATAAAATTACTCTAAGTGGTTTTATTGAAGCCATTACCGGCATTGATCTGATGGATGATATTCGTCCGGTTCTACTGCGATATTTAGCATCCTACTTAGATCAGGGTATGGCTGCCTGGCATCATGCTGAGCGTGAACACGGTTTTTATGCTTTCTGGAAACAAAGTGCCCACGAGGATCTGGCCTGGATATTTGAAGATCTGGATGACTGGACCGACAACCTGGATGCTCTGCCTGATGATCCCATGGATACAATTCTTCAGGAACTGCAGCGGCAGGGAATCAGCAAAAACCGCTGGACTGCTTATTTAGAACGCCTGGCACTGGAATTACCGGGCTGGTCTGGAATGTTTCTCTGGCGGCACACAAAACCGGGTTATGACGGCCAGACCACCCCGGTCAACATGCTGGACTACCTGGCCGTACGTTTAGTTTTAGAACGTATTTTTGCCCAGAGGATTTGTAGTGACTACTGGCGAACTGAAGCCAGTCTGGAAACGCTGAGATATTATTTCCGTCATCGCAGTTCTGATTTCCTGGTACGCTACACACTCTATAATGAACGCTTGCCCGAATATCTGGTCACCCTTGCAAGCCATCAGATTGAACGTGCTAAAAGTGATTTTTCCAATGAAGATAACTGGCTGAAACTGGCCAATATGATCTGGACCTGGCAGCAAAGTCCTGTGGGTACAAAAACACCGGGTTATCGTGTCAGTCAGCATGCCTGGCCTCTGTTTCGCCTGTTTCAATATCTGGGTCTCAGTGCTCAGGACATCAGTTCACTTGAACAGGCACAAATTGATGAAATTTTCACTCTGATCAATCAAATGGATGAAGATACCGCCGGCTTTATCTGGCTGCAGGCATACGAACTTCATTACCACGAGATATATTTCAATACACTGGTCGATAATGAAGGACGGGGACGCTGGAAAGAACGCAATGAACTCCCTGATGCACAATTGGTTTTCTGTATGGATGATCGTGAGGAAGGAATACGTCGCCATCTGGAAGAGTTAAATCCTAATATCGAAACATTTGGTGCCGCGGCTCACTTTGGTCTGCATATTAACTGGCGTGGTCTGGATGATGACAACGTGACCCCCTTATGTCCTGTTGTAGCTGTACCCGCTTATGAATTTCAGGAAGCCGCCCACAAAGGACAGGATGCATTACTGGCCAAACATAAACAAAAACGCCACTGGCGCTTACAGGCCAAAGCGCTCATCAATCAGGAAACCCGCCGTAACTTATTAAGTACTGCGGTACTTATTGCCCTGTCGGCACCTGCGGCATTACTGACCCTGATCGGCAAAGTATTTATCCCCAGACAAACCGGCGAGCTGGCTGAATCATTACGGGATAAATTTGATTTAAACATCTCGACAGAAGTGGCGGTGAATTGTCAGCACCCCAAAGATGAGCCCAGGCCCGGTGATGAGCAGATTGGTTTTACTGACACTGAGCAAGTCGATAAAATTGAAAGTTTTCTGCGCAATATTGGTCTGGTGAATGGCTTTTCCCCTTTTATTGTCATTGTCGGTCATGGTTCTATCAGTCAAAATAATCCTCATCTGGCA
>JAPVVU010000127.1 GCA_028571885.1 Gammaproteobacteria bacterium
ACAGATAAACAATTCACCTTCAGCGCTGCGACGCTTAACCAGGCCACTAAGAGTCTGTCCGCCCGCCTTAACCCAGCGAGCCAGTTCAGATGGCACAGAATCATAGTCTCCAGTATTCAGCTTGCGCCGTAATGTGCTGTCTTTCAGACTACCTGCACCTAAATTAAAAGTAAAACAAACCAATGCAGCAAATTGATTATCGCTCAGTTTTACACTGATATAGCGTTCCACAGCACGTTCTGAGCTGTCTACATCTTTTTTCAGTAATGTCTCAGCCTGGTCTTCTGTGATGCTTTTTTTACCAATATCAGAAAATTTAACAGTGCGCGTATGTCCGTAGCCTATTGTGGCAATACCAACGCTATCGTCATAACAGGTAAGGCGCAAACCTTCAAATTTTTTAATCAGTGCCAGGCCTGCATCATTAATTTTTCGTATCATTTGAAACCTCCAGTTCTGTATAAAATTCAGCAGACTCGTTATGAACCCACAATCTATCCATGATAAAGCCGTAAGAAAAATCCCAAAGCTTTTATTTTCTTATAATTATCTGATGTTAGTTCCCTTTCTAGTACATTAAAAGTAGAACTTTAATTTTTTTACGTAATAAAAAATATTAATTATTAAAATGATACATTTTCAATATTTTGTAGGGATAACACTACAAAAAAATAGGCTACTCAGTGTATAATGGAATATAAATATCCTTTTTATAATTTTTATTCATTTCAAAATTTAATTTAACATAAATACTATAGTATACTTAAAACAACAATTATTTAGACGTAATAATAAAAGACGTAACAATAAACGTCAGTTTAGCAGGGAACTTAATGTTGCAGTTTCGCACATCTTCCCTGAGTGATTTCAGCCGGAGAAATCTGTCCGTTCCACTGGAAAAGCTCTTAAATGACTTGAAAGTTTGACAAAATTAAAGTTATTTAAGCATATAAAAATTTGAGTTATTTTAGCTTATAACATTATTGATGCTAACACGGATGTGCTTATCAATAAGAATCGAGGGATTCACTATTGTCCTCCATTTTACAAGAGAAACCTGCTTCCATTCTTATCGTTGATAATGATCTGCGTATGCGCGAAAGCCTTAGGGATCTGCTTGAAATTTATGGTATAAACAGCACTCTGGCCGAAAATGGTCAACAAGCCCTGGGATATCTTGTTAATAATCACTTTGATCTCGTATTACTTGATATTGAAATGCCAAAAATGAATGGTTTCCAGGTAATGAGTGAAATTAATGCTCATTATTCCGGCACTGATATCATTATTCTCAGCGGCAAAGCCTCCTTTGAAAATGCCCGTCAGGCATTGTGTTTGGGCGCTAAGGATTTTCTTAACAAGCCCTATAATCCATCAGAACTCATTGACATAATCCATAAAATCTTTGAAAAAAGACGCTTAATGATTCAACAGGCAGATAAAAAGTTGGAAAATATCGCTTTGAGTGGTGTTGATAAAACATTGTCAGAGTTAGAGAATATTATCTACAATGAAGATTTAACATTTGCCAATGAAATTATTAATTCCAGTCCTGTCGTGGCATTCTTGTGGAAAAACACTTCCCACTGGCCCGTTCAGTTTGTATCAGAAAATGTGGTTAATTTATTGGGTTATACAGCCAATGAGTTTATGAGCGAAAAAGTGATATACAAGGATATTATTCATCCTGATGATGTGGAACAAGTCACTAAAGAAGTTAGCCAGGGAAACAAATCAATAAAATTACAACATAAGACCTATCGAGTCATTACAAAATTCGGTGTAGTCAAATGGGTTGATGACAGCTCTTCAACAGTCAGGGATGATCAAGGAAATATTACCCATTATCAGGGGATTATTATTGATGTCACTAAACGGGAGCTCGCTAAGCAGAAAATGCTGCAAAATCAAATGTCACTGGAACATGTTGCATACCATGATGCCCTTACCGGATTGCCCAATCGTCTATTATTAATGGATCGTTTAAAACAATCCGTTAAAAAAGCAAAACGAGCAAAAAACAATCTGGCAGTATTGTATATCGATTTGGATAAATTTAAACCAATTAATGATAACTTAGGACATGCGGCAGGTGATGAAGTGCTTAAAGTTGTCGCTAAAAGATTAAGCGAGAATGTCCGGGCTGTAGATACCGTCGCCAGAATTGGTGGTGATGAATTTATTATTTTGATGGAATCTGTTTCCGATGCCCATGATGTCAGAATCATGGCTCATAAGCTGAACCAATCACTGAACCAGTCAATTATCTGGGAAATGCATGAACTTTTTATTACTTCAAGTATTGGTATCAGTCTATCGCATGATGACGGGGATACTGTCGAAGAATATATCAAAAGAGCTGACAGAGCCATGTACCAGTCAAAAGTAAATGGCGGCAATACATTTCAATTTTATCAACACACATGATAAACGGGTCGAACACTACTTGCTGTAAAGTAAAAGTAATGAAAAGCCATGCTGCGTCATACAACTCTTTTCTTTAAGGTGCAGGTTTCTTTAAGGTGCAGGCAGCGCAAATAAAAAAAGGGCTGCAACTTAAGTAAGTTAACAACCCTTTATATATATGGTGCGCTCGACAGGAGTCGAACCTGTAACCGCTCGGTTCGTAGCCGAGTACTCTATCCAGTTGAGCTACGAGCGCATATTTTTCTACAGCTGAAATTTTATTTATCTGCTACTAAAAAGTGGGGGAATTATGAGGTTTTAAGAGCGATTTGTCAACCAAATCTTTTATAAAACTAACAATTTTACCCATTCTATTTAAAGCAAAAATAAAATGGCGAAGAGGGGGGGATTCGAACCCCCGATACGGGATAAACCGTATACTCCCTTAGCAGGGGAGCGCCTTCAGCCACTCGGCCACCTCTCCAAAATTTGAACGCTAGGATACCTTTAGTTAGCGTTCAGGTAAAGTCTTTTTTGACTTTTTATCAAACTATTTTCAAATATTGATGAGTCTGGGTATCCTGGTAATAAATTCAGTCGAAATCTCAGTTTAACTGTTCCCTTCTGATTCATCTTCTGGTGATTTTTCACGCTGAATGCGTTCATAAATCTCTTCTCGGTGTACAGAAACATTTTTAGGTGCATTGATACCAATACGAACCTGATTCCCTTTTACACCCAATACAGTGATATGTACATCATCACCAATAATCAATGTTTCACCAACACGGCGAGTTAAAATTAGCACTATGGTTCTCCTTTACACTTAGCAAATATTATTTTTATAATTGAGTAATATTTAGCTAAACGCCCATTTTTGGTTAAAAGTTATTTTCCCTACCAGTTACATTAGCACAATTGTGGTAAAAAAAAGAAATTTCACCTTTTTTTTTAATATAATCTAAAAAAATATGTTTTTCTTAGTCTTTTCTCTTCTAAAATTTTGTTCTAAACCTTTTGTTCTAAACCTTTTGTTCTAAACCAAAGGCAGAATGCAGAGTTCGGACACCTAACTCTAGATATTTCTCATCAACAACGACTGAAATTTTTATTTCTGAAGTTGAAATCATAATAATGTTGATACCCTCTTCTGCCAATGCCTTAAACATTTTACTGGCTATACCTGCATGTGAGCGCATGCCCACGCCGACGATAGATATTTTTACAATTTTATCATCACCAACGACTTCTCTTGCACCCAGTTCATCAGATACTTTGCTGAGCACTTCTTTCGCTTCAACATAGTCATTGCGATGCACGGTAAAGGTAAAGTCTGTGGTGCCATCAGCACTGATATTTTGAATGATCATATCAATTTCAACATTGCTGTCACCGATGGGCCCCAAAATACTATAAGCAACACCAGGCCTGTCTGGAACACCCAGAATAGTGAGTTTGGCTTCATCCCGATTAAAGGCTATGCCAGAAATCAATGCCTGTTCCATTTCATCATCCTCATAAGTTATTAGGGTGCCGTTAGAGCCATCAGCGTTTTTATCAGAAGTATCAGCACTTGCAAAAGCTGGTTCATCAAAACTGGAGAGTACTCTTAAGGGAACATTATATTTTCCTGCAAATTCTACAGCTCTTATTTGTAACACTTTGGAACCAAGACTTGCCATTTCCAGCATTTCTTCAAATGTAATCTTTTCCAGACGTCTGGCTTCCGGTACAACACGTGGATCGGTTGTATAAACACCATCAACATCGGTATAAATCTGACACTCATCGGCCTTGAGTGCCGCAGCCAATGCGACAGCGGTTGTATCTGAACCACCACGACCTAATGTAGTAATGTTACCGTGTTCATCAACACCCTGAAATCCAGCAACGACAATGACTCTGCCCTTGTCCAGATCAGTACGCATCTTTTTTTCTTCAATACTTAGGATGCGTGCCTTATTATGGGTACTATCCGTTAGAATATGAACTTGAGTGCCTGTATAGGAACGTGCAGAGATACCGCGCTTATTCAGCGCCATACTCAACAGAGCGATAGTGACCTGCTCACCCGTTGAAAGTAATACGTCATACTCTCGTGCTTCGGGTTTTTCATCAATGCTATGCGCCAGTTCAACCAGTCGATTAGTCTCGCCGCTCATAGCTGAAACGACAACAACGATGTCATCGCCATGCTCACGGAATTTACCAATTCGATCGGCGACATTTTCAATACGATCAACGGTACCAACTGAGGTACCACCAAATTTTTGAACGATTAAAGCCATATCAATGTTTCATATCTATATATAAATTAACTATTCAGCTCTGACTCTTTTGAGAGAGCGAGCAAAAGTAGGAATAAAACTACAAGGTCTTTGGAAAAGCCGCTTATTTTAACTGATTTTCTACCCAAGATGGAACAGTAGAAAGTGCTTTTTCCAGATTTTCTGGCTGATTGCCACCAGCCATCGCCATATCGGGACGTCCACCGCCTTTACCACCCACCTGACTCGCGACACTATTGACCAAATCACCTGCTTTGATGCGTTTGATTGAATCTTTACTGACACCTGCGGCAATACTCACTTTATTACCATCCACAACGGCTAAAACAATGGCACAACTGCCCAACTTGCTTTTTAACTGATCCATAGTGTCACGCAAACCTTTAGCATCCACACCGTCAAGCCTGGCAGCAAGTACTTTTATACCCTTTACTTCAACTGCATTATCCGTTAATTCACTCCCCTGTGCGCTGGCCAGTTTACCTTTAAGCTGGTCTAATTCTTTTTCCATTTTTCTGGAACGTTCAACTAACGCTGAAACTTTGTCAAACAATGAATCACGATTTGCTTTGAGTAAAGCAGCAGTATTATCAATTTGTTGTTCATTTTGCTCAATATAAGCCAGAGCACCCTGCCCTGTTACCGCTTCGATACGACGAACACCCGCTGCGACACCACCTTCTGAAGTAATTTTCATCAGACCAATATCACCTGTCCGATTCACGTGTGTGCCCCCGCAAAGCTCAATAGAAAAATTGCTCATACTTAAAACACGAACCTTATCGGCATATTTTTCACCGAATAAAGCCATAGCACCGCTTTCTTTGGCTTCATCAATATCCATAAGAGTGGTATCAACCAGATGGTTATTACGAATGTGCTGGTTCACCAGCGTTTCGATGCTCTGCAGTTGCTCTGCATTAATTGCTTCAAAGTGTGAAAAATCAAAGCGCAGTTTTTCATCATCAACCAGAGAACCTTTTTGCTGCACATGATCACCTAAAATGAGTCGTAATGCTGCATGAAGCAAATGAGTAGCAGAGTGATTACAGGCAATATCACTGCGCTTGTTACGATTAACCTGACAGTTAACTGTTTCACCAGTTTTAAGTGTACCCTTTACTAATTGTCCAATATGAACAAAAACATCACCTTTCTTCTGGGTATTAGTGACATTAAATTTAGCATCTTTAGTGGTAATAGAGCCTGTATCACCCACCTGACCACCTGATTCAGCATAAAATGGCGTACTATCCAGAATAATCATTGCTGATGACTGCGAAGCATCGGATAGTTGTTCACTCATCTCACCATCCACAATGATACTAAGGATTTTAGCATCATCATTGTTCAGTGCATCATAGCCGACAAATTCAGTTTTTCCGTCTAATTCAACGTCCTCATTATAATCAATATCAAATGAGCTGGATGCGCGAGCCATTTCACGTTGTTTTTCCATAGCTTTTTCATAGCCTTCACGATCAATATCAAGCTCATGCTCTCTGGCTACATCCGCGGTCAAATCAACAGGAAAACCATAAGTGTCGTAGAGTTTAAAAACCACTTCACCCGGAATAATTTTGTTGTCCAGCTGTTTTATCTCTTCAGTCAGGATATGCATACCCTGATCCAGGGTTTCAGCAAAACGGATTTCTTCCTGCTGCAGAATTTTTTCAACTTGTGCCTGCGCCTTAGTCAATTCCGGATAGGCTTCACCCATTTCCTGCTGCAGAACATCAACTAATTTGTAGAAGAATGGCTCTCTCAGCCCCAATTTATGTCCATGGCGAATTGCCCGGCGAATAATTCGTCGCAGCACATAACCCCGACCTTCGTTGGAAGGAATAATGCCATCGACAATAAGAAAAGAACAGGCACGAATATGATCAGCGATCACTCGTAAAGATTTATTTTCTAAATCATTACAATCAGCTAATTTCGCAATTATTTTAATGATGTGTTGAAATAGATCGATTTCATAGTTGTTATGAACACCCTGCAAAATAGCAGCCAGGCGTTCCATACCCATACCGGTATCAACTGACGGGTGTGGTAATTCAGTCATTTTTCCGGATTTGTCCCTATTATATTGCATAAAGACCAGATTCCAGATCTCAATATAACGGTCACCATCTTCTTCTGGTGTACCAGGAGGGCCGCCAGGTATATCTTCACCATGATCATAGAAAATTTCACTGCATGGACCGCAGGGGCCGGTATCACCCATTGACCAGAAATTGTCTTTAGCACCAATTTTTGAAAAACGATCAGGTGAAACTTTCATTTCATTAAGCCAGATATCGGTGGCTTCATCATCATTTTCAAAGACAGTTACCCACAGGCGTTCTTCCGGCAGACCAAGCACTTTTGTTAAAAAATCCCAGGCATATTGAATGGCTTCACGTTTGAAGTAGTCACCAAAGCTGAAATTGCCCAGCATTTCAAAAAATGTATGGTGTCTTGCGGTATAACCGACATTTTCTAAATCATTGTGTTTACCACCCGCACGGACACAACGCTGACTGCTGGTCGCACGCTTATAATTGCGTTTGTCATGTCCCAGGAATACATCTTTAAACTGAACCATGCCCGCATTAGTAAAAAGCAAAGTTGGATCATTTCCCGGTACTAGCGGACTGCTGGCAACACGTTTATGACCATGTTCTTCAAAGAACTCAAGAAATGCACTACGAAGTTGTGCACTTGTTTTAATTGAACCTTTTGCCATATGAAACTTATTCTCTTTACTTTAACTTGTACAAAACTATTAATATTAATAGTTAAAATTCATTAAACAGTCTTTGAATTAACTCACCACTAAAACCGCGCTGGTATAAAAATCGAGACTGTCTGCTTTGCTCTTTGTAGTCTTGCGGGTATTGAGCGCCAAAACGTTTGTTGCGCACCGATTCAATATGTTCCTGCCAGAACTCATAAGAATTATCCAGATAATTATCCGTTAATTCACTGGAAATACCACGCTGCATTAATTCATGACGAATTTTTACGGGTCCAGAACCTTTATTGATTCGGGAACGAATAAAGCATTCAGTAAATCGAGCTTCATTTAAAAGATTATCGTCAAGTAATTGCTGCAATACGATTTCAATAAACGATTCTAAGCGTTCTATATCAATACAATCATCACAAGAAGCATCACGTTTGTTGAGTTTTCGTCTCAGCTTTTGCCGCAATTCATCAATACTATGCTCTCGACCAGCCAGAATATTCATTGCTGACATTCGGATAGACACTAATTCTTTTTTTAATACTTTATTATCCATGCAGAGCCCATGCGGATTAAATCTTTTTATTCTTTAACAGACTTATACTTATAGATAATAACTCATGTTCTAATACTAACCGGCATATTAATTGGGGAGAACC
>JAPVVU010000128.1 GCA_028571885.1 Gammaproteobacteria bacterium
CCCTGTATCGTATCACCTTTAACCTGAACAGGCATTTCAAGTGCAAAAAGCCATTTTTGCTGATGGGGTTCAAGAGTGACTGTATAAGAAATTGAAGCACCTGTCCTGGTGACAAAATCCTGAAACTTTTTTCCCCTGCTATGAGACGTTAATGGCTGTTGTTGTTTTTGAGTCCATAAAAAACCATCAGTCTCGCTTAGTACAGGCCCGCGCCAATAGAGTTTGTCGGCTGGTGGAAGAGGGCCCTGAAAACTGACACGAAAGGCAACTTCGTTTGAATCTGCTAATTCAGTGACACTGCCGGGATACATTTTATCAGATAAACCGGTAGTTCCAGACTGCCCGTCTTCCGGCAAACTCCATAATGGTCCAGGGATACGTGGGAAAAACAAAAAAAGAATAATGGCAATGGGCAAAGCTTTAACAAATAGACGACCTATTAAATAAAAATTTTCAAGTAAAAGCAGTGACGGTTGTGGTTTACGATTAAAAGTACTTAACATTAAAGTGAGGATGATGATATTAATCAGCACAAATAGACTGAGAATAATGTCCTGTGAGTGTAAAAAATAAGTGATTAAAATGAAATAAGCTAAAAATAATGTGAAAAAAATATTGCGCCTGTCCAGTTCATTTTGAATTTCAAATAATTTTAAACAGAGCATAATTGATAACAGGCTTAGTGATGCTTTTTGGGAAAAAATAACGCCATAATTCATCACTAAAATAACCATAGCAATTAATACCAGAATAAAACGCAGCAGTTGACCAGGCCTGGGAATAATGCCGAGTGTATGCAGTGCAAACCATACCAGGATGAAAATAATATAGCCGATAATAATGATAGAAACCGATGTGAGATGCGGCAGTAAAATAACAAACAGGATGACAGGTAATAAGCTATGAGGGCTCAACACATATTTAAATGGCATCAGTTTTGAAAACAGGCCGGCGTCTTTAATAAACTTTTGCTTAATGAAACTAGGCATGCTGCACCTGATACAAAGCCAGTGATTTGAGGCATTGATGCTGATGTAATTGTCCCTGACTGATATTAATGGTGCTGCCGGGTAATATTAAACCATATCGATCACCCTGTTCTTCAGCATCAATGATTAAACGGCATAACTGACTGAGTCGCTTTTCTATATCGCCGCTTAATTCATTCCAGTCCAGCCAGTATTCATGATTATTCCCGCCAGAGAATGTTTTAGTTAAAAGTCCCTGCTCGCGAGCGTAGGCTTTCCAGTGAATATGCTTTAAGGATTCACCTCGCTGATAACTTTTAAATCCGCTGAAATCATCAAAACCTCGTCCTTTTGCACCCTGACCTTCACTATTAGTACCGCTTTGAGGTTTGTGAAAAAATTTCCTGGCGGGTTGGGGATAAACAAGTGCATCATTATTAAGCTGGATATTAGTCCAGGCACGGAAAAGTCCAAGTGGATAACGTGTTGAAATGGTTAGCGGCGGCAGATCAAACAGTCCGCGTTGACTGGTTGGAGCGGATAATTGTAATAATGTTTTTTCATCATAATGCACATCGGCTAATTCCTGTAAAAAGATATCTGAAGACTGAGACTGATTCAGATTTTGCTGATGTGAGAACTCTATAGCAATAGAATATTTAGTGGCATTATTTTTTCTGGAGATATCAGCTGACTGAGCAATTACCAGTGGTAAACTCAGGTTTTGGAAACAGAAAACCGGTTTAACATGGGCAATAGAAAATTGCAGATTTAATAAATTCTGCTGGGTCATATGCATTGAAATAATAGCAATACCAGCCAGCAGGAAAGTACAGAAAAAAACCAGAGAATTATTAAAATTAATCGCCGCTGCCAGCATCAATAAGACAACAACAGCATAAATAATGCCTTCTCTGGTTGGTAGAATATAAATACTTCCAGGAGTAAGCAGGGCAGAATCTTTAGGAGAAACGCGCTTGAGCAGCCATTTTTGTAGTTTGTTTAATATCTTCATTTATCTGAATTTCTCTGGAAAATATTTATCCTTTAGAGGCAGAATTATTTTCCAGCATATTTAGCTGGAGTTTATATAAAATAATAGAATGAATATGATATTAAGGGAAGGGATAAATACAGAGAAGGTAAAAGTCTTTTAAAATAATCGGAAAAGGCTTAGGCATAAAAAAAGGGAGTGATTAACTCCCTTTTTCAGTACTGCATTTTGCTGTGCGTTTACTTCTTACTCAGTTGATCTTTTAACAGATCACCCAGAGAAGTTGTTGCAGAACCACCATCGGTGTAGCCCTGCATAACTTGAGCTTCGTCAGCAACATCTTTCGCTTTGATTGACAAGTTTATAACACGGCTCTTACGGTCAACACCGATGAACTTGGCTTCAACTTCGTCACCTACTTTTAATACTGTAGAAGCGTCTTCAATTCTTTCCTGAGAAATTTCTGAAACACGTAAGTTTGCGACAACATTTTCAGCTAACTCAATGACTGCGCCACGAGCGTCAACTTCTTTAACTGTACCTTTAACAATAGAACCTTTTGGATTTGCAGCAACATAAGTTGAGAATGGATCCTGATCAAGCTGCTTAATACCCAGAGAGATTCGGCCACGTTCAGAATCGATTTCAAGCACAACCGCTTCAAGCTCATCGCCTTTATTAAAGCCAGTGATTTCTTCTTCACCCGTTGCATTCCAGGCAAGGTCAGAAAGGTGGATTAAACCATCAATCCCGCCTTCCAGGCCAATGAAGAGACCAAAATCAGTGATTGATTTGATCTTACCAGTGACTTTATCACCCTTAGAGTGTGTTGCTGAGAATACTTCCCATGGGCTTTGTGAACATTGCTTCATACTGAGAGAAATACGACGACGTTCCGGATCGATGTCCTGCACCATGACTTCAACTTCATCACCGACATTACATACTTTAGATGGATGGATATTCTTGTTAGTCCAATCCATTTCAGATACGTGAACCAGACCTTCAATACCTTCTTCGATTTCAACGAAACAACCGTAGTCAGCAAGGTTAGTCACTTTACCTTTCAGGCGAGTGCCTTCAGCATAACGTTCTTTGATCTTCGACCATGGATCTTCGCCAGTTTGCTTAAGGCCAAGCGATACACGAGTACGTTCACGATCATATTTAAGGACTTTAACATCAATTTCATCACCAACAGAAATAATTTCGCTAGGATGCTTGACGCGTTTCCAGGACATGTCAGTAATGTGCAGCAGACCGTCAACACCACCTAAGTCAATGAAGGCACCATAATCAGTTAAGTTCTTAACGATACCTTTAACTGTCTGACCTTCTTCCAGATTTTCCAGTAGTTTTTCACGTTCAGCTGAGTTAGCAATTTCAAGTACAGCACGACGGGAAACAACGATATTATTGCGTTTCTGGTCTAGTTTGATAACTTTAAATTCAAGCTCTTTGCCTTCAAGATATGAAGCATCACGTATAGGACGAACATCGACCAGTGAACCCGGTAGGAAAGCGCTGATTTCACCCAACTGTACAGTGAAACCACCTTTATTCTTGTCAACGATAGTACCGGTTACTGTTTCATCTGCATCAAATGCCTTATCAAGACGTATCCAGGCTGCAGCACGTTTCGCTTTTTCACGAGAAAGACGTGTTTCACCATAGCCATCTTCAATTGTATCTAAAGAGACTTCTACTTCATCACCAACGTTAATTTCGCCATCATTGGCAAATTGATGTAGAGGAATGACACCTTCAGATTTCAGGCCAGCGTTAACAACAACAAAATCGTTGTCGATGCTAACAATAACGCCTGTCACCAGGGAACCTGGTTTCATTTCTGTCTTTTTTAGACTTTCTTCAAATAATTCAGCAAAGCTCTCGCTCATTGGGTATATCCTTGACCAAAAATTCTGATCATATGTTGTGGTAAAAACGGGTGTTTTTACAGTTAATAAATATTTTAATCCTGTTTTATAATCCCAACACTATAAAAGGAGTGATGATACACAGTTAAAACAGGGACGATGATGAAGTTTGAATTTTACAAACAAGCATAAAATAGCTTATTTATTTGTTATTTATCAAACAGTTATAAATTCTATTTTGAATTTTTAGAATAAAATTTATTTCTTCTAAAATTAAAAGCTTGATTAGAAGGGCGTGCATTATAACAGTATTTTCGTTGATGATCAAAAACTTATGAGTGAATAATTGACTTTTTTCTGATTTGTTTAGGTTAAAGGCAGAACATTAAAAAGCCCCGGCTGATGCTATTCAGCAGGGGCTTCAATGATGCAGAATGTGAGACCTTTTAGGAAATAAATTTCCTAAAAACTACCCTTAACACCTGCTGTTATAATCTGCAGCATCTGAGCGTTAATTGTCACAGCAATTTTTCTCAGGTCTTCAGGTAATGGATATTTATCGATGATCATATCCAGATTGATCATTTGTAACCACAGATCACCGTTATTATCTTCTACCAAAGCAATTCTACAGGGCATGTAAGCGGCGTAAATGGTATTGAATCTAACCATTTTCATAGCATCTTCAGGATTACAAAATTGAAAAATTTCTAAATGCAGGGGCTGTAGACCACGTGCTTTGAGTTCATCAGAAACAGGCAGGTAGCCCACTTTTTTCATATTCAGCTCTTCGGCTTTTAGATTGATGGACATGTGGGCATCACGAACACTGACACCTTTATCTAAAGGCATTTTTAAAACTGAATTAGACACATCGATAATCAGGGGTGTCAGATCATTTTTCTGGACAACTTCCTGAGCAAAACTGTTCAGGCTTAATAAAAATGATAAAGAGACTAAGCTTATGCTGAAAATTATAAATTTTGAAAATTTCATGTTATATCCTTAGTGTTGTGTGATTAATCATCAAGTGTTGAAATAAAAGTCAGAATATCAATGATTTCTTCTTTGCTGTAATCATCAAAGGTTTCATCTTCTTCATCATTATCATGTATACGATGTTTATTTTTAAAGAAATCGATTTGCCTTAACAAATATTCAGAATACTGCCAGGCTGTTGGCGGTGCTTTCTTTTTGACTTTGCCTTCAGCTTTTCTGCCATGACAGGTTTTACAATCACCTTTATATAATTTTTTACCTTTTTTTGCATTACCTGTATAAGTAGGGATGGTCAGAGTAGGGGCTTCTTTCTGTATGTCAATGGATGCAATATAAGCAGTCAGGTCATCTTTGTCCTTATCGGACATTGTATCAAGACGCCCAATAGTGACCATGGCAGGATTAAAGCGCTTTTCTGTCACAAATTGTTCAAGTTGGTGAGATAAATAATATTGTGGTAAACCACCAATCTTGGGAATGTCACCACCCTTGATTCCCTGACCGACTTTACCATGGCAAAGTGTGCAAAACTTAAAAAGCGATTTACCATTCTCTAAATCAGCTGAATAACTGTTAGCAGCAGAAAAAAGTAAGCAGCTAATAATGATTGCATAAAAAAACTTATACTTCATAATATTCTCCTTTGGTATTTTATTGTTTTTGGCATGACTCTTTGTTTAACAAGAGCTTGTTTGATAAGAGTATTTTTAATACACAAGGTTGAAGTCCCCCCCTTATCGATTTTGTTATGAGGAATATAGAGCACTATACATGCCAATATTAATATATTATTAATAAATGGTTTTTAATGCCTGATTGCTTAAGCATAAATAGCGTTTATAAGAGATTTAAGAACCGTGTTTGAAGGGAAGTTATGTCATTTAATTGATCTATGTCATGATCTTTTCATGACATAGATCAATTAAATCAAGTTTGTCATGACATTTTAGCTTAGGGGATGGCTATTTCATCAAACAAACTCATCACCTGCTGCTCGTTTTGATTCTGATCCTCTCTGACAACCAGACGATGTAAAATAATCGAAGCTAAAACAGCTTTGATATCATCAGGAATAACCATCTCACGATTGTGAATAAAGGCCCAGGCCTGTGCTGCTCGTAATAGTGCCAGGCCTGCACGGGGTGATAATCCAGTCAGGAAATACTGACTATGGCGGGAAAATTGCAAAATATCCTGAACATAATCCAGCAGGGCGGAAGAAATGTGGACTTCTCGAATTTGCTGCTGCATTTGTACTAACTGTTCAGTGCTGAAAACAGGTGTGATGGTTTTTAATAATTCCCGTCGATCGGCACCACTTAAAATACCACGCTCAGTTTGCCGGTCAGGATAGCCCAATACTATGCGCATTAAAAATCGATCCAGCTGGGATTCCGGCAAAGGAAAGGTGCCTGTCTGGGTCTGCGGGTTTTGTGTGGCAATAACAAAGAAAGGGTCGTCCAGATTATAGGTTTCGCCATCCATCGTAATTTGCTGCTCTTCCATGGCTTCAAGCAGAGCACTTTGAGTTTTGGCTGTTGCCCGGTTAATTTCATCCGCTAAAACCAGCTGGCTGAATACCGGGCCGGGATGGAAGCGAAATTCAGTGGTATTTCTATCAAAAATGGACACGCCAATGATGTCAGCAGGCAGCATATCACTGGTAAACTGGATACGGGAATAGTTCAGGCCGAAAAGTTTGGCTAATAGATGAGCCAGTGTTGTTTTACCCATACCGGGTAAATCTTCTATCAGTAGATGACCTTTGGCTAATAGACAGGCAATGGCCAGTTTAAGCTGGTCTTCCTTGCCGGAAATAATAGTATTGGCCGTTTGCAATAGAGGGGTAAACATTTAAGATTGTTCTCCTTCATTACTTAAGAAGGTTGATATCCAGCGTGTGTGCTCATGGCTGCCCATGACAATTTTGAATGTCATGGTGAGAGGCACCGATAGAAACATGCCGATAGGACCGAGCATCCAGCCCCAGAAAACCAGTGAAAGAAATACGATCAGTGTTGATAAGCCAAGACTGCGCCCCATTAGTTTGGGTTCAATGAAATTACCGATGATATTATTCACCAGCAGATAGAGCAGGGCAACTTCACCGGCGGCAATAAAACCGAACTGCACAAGTGCCAGAAGTATGACAGGAACAGCGGCAATAATTGAACCGATATTGGGCACAAAATTAAGTAAAAACACCACAATGCCCCAGAGTATCGGGAAATCAATACCCATAAGACTTAATACCAGCATAATGGGCAGGGCAGTTAAAATACTGGTGAAGGTTTTTATTTTAAAATAACGACTGATGGTCTCTGAAACATCTTCCAGGCGTGCCATCGTTTGCGTCGGATTGTTAGAAATAAGACTCAGCTTAAAGCGGAAACTGGTCAGTTCAAGCAATAAAAAAATGACCATCATTAAAATTAAAAAGATATTTGTGAGAGCACCTAATACCTGGTTAAAGGTTGAACCGACAAAGGCCATGACTTTTCCCAGATTAAACATCTTAGTGAATTCAGCTATTTGTATATGGATACCAAATTTAGCAAGAAAACTTGTCAACGTATTGTTAATTCCAAGTAAACTTTCCTGATAGACGGGCATGTTTTGCGAAAAACTTTGTATTGAGGTACTGAGAATTGAACTGATAAAAAAACCAATGAAGACAATGCTTAAAATGATCAGGGTGACAGCAATGCCGGCGGGCACTTTTCTATTGATCATCCAGAGCATGGCAGGGCCGCTGATGGCGGTAATAAACAGAGCAATCAGTAAAGGAGAAATAATTGCTTCAGCATATTTTATACCTGCGAGAATAATGACAATAGCGGCCAGAGAGACCATGAGATTGTTCGAAGGTTTATAAAGTGACATTTTATCCACATAGTTTTTTATTGGTATTATAGCGATAAAAATTAGAAATAAACCAGCTTATTATTAATCTTTGTAAATTACCGGCTCAGGCATTTCAATATGATTATAAAATGCTAGACTGATCATATGAGTATGCATCGCTTAAGTTCATTTATAATTCTCTTACTGGGTTCTCTGGGCTATGCCGGTTTATTAATGGCAAGAGAACCCATTGAACCCTTACCTGTTAATGCTGATTATGATGCAGCAAAAGCAGCGATTGGAAAAGAACTTTTTTTTGATCCGATTCTTTCCAGAGATAGAAGTATTGCCTGTGCCAGCTGTCACAACCTGAATGCAGGGGGAGCCGATAGCA
>JAPVVU010000129.1 GCA_028571885.1 Gammaproteobacteria bacterium
AGTAATAACCTTTGCAGGTCTGCGGTCACTCGTTTTTAAGACTTTGCTTTCTGTTATGAGAAGCTGCTGCGCTCAGACAATCAACGTCAGAAAAATAAGCAACCACAGGCTCTTTATAAATAATACGCTGAATAGTTACTAAATTTAATGGTTAGTTAAGTATCTCTACTATTCATAGTTGACAGATCAGATATGTCTTATAGTTGCTTTAATCTTCCTATCCGGACGTAATGTGCCGACTGCTTTAAACTTAATAGCTTCAGGCTTGTAGATCTCCAGTTTAAATTGTTTCAGCAACTTAGATAGAATCAAGGTCGTTTCAAATAACGAAAAATGTTTGCCAATACAAACTCTCGCGCCTGAACTGAAAGGGTAATATGCAAAAGGATGTCTCTTTTTATGTAACAGGGTATTTTCTGGACTAAATCGTTCGGGTCTGAAAATTTCAGGTTCATCCCAAAATTCTTTTAATCGATGTGTGATGTAAGGTGAAATTAAAACAAATGTGTTTTTAACAGGTATCTCATAGCCACATACGATATCAGTTTTTAATATATTACGTGCGATTGTCCACACAGGACTATAGAGTCTAAGTAATTCATTTAAAAACATAGGTGTATACGTGAGCTTTTTCATCGCATCCAAAGTAATATTATTTTCAGGTAATTTTACTAAATCTGCTCTTAAACGCGCATCAACTTCCGGCTCATTGTTTAACACAAAAAATGCCCAGGTCAGAGTCATTGAGGTGGTTTCAAATCCAGCCAGATAAATTGTCACAACTTCATCTTGTAACTGTGCATCCGACAGGCCTTCACCATTTTCATCTCTGGCATTCATCAAAGAACCCAATAAGGTGTTCTCGTTTTGTTTACTTTTAACCGCTCTGAAGTTTTTAATGATTTGTTTCACAAGTTGTTTTAATCGTTTTCTAGCCAGATAAAATTGAATATTACCTGGTGTTGGCAACCATAATGGTACAGACAAATTTCCTGGTCCCCGGGTACCAATTCCTTTTAATGCAGTTGAAAATGCTTTACCCGCAATTCGACTCTGATCACTCAAATCCTGACCAAATAAAGTCGCGCCAACAATTTCTAGTGTCAGCTCATTCATATCTTGCTGCAGATCGATTGTTTTACCGATATTATTCATCCATTTTTCAATCAATGAATCGGTGCAGGCAGACATGGCTTTTAAATATCGTTCAATATGCTCATTATTAAAGGCGGGTTGGCAAAGTTTTCTGTTTCTCTGCCATTGATTACCATCACTAGTGACCAGGCCGTTACCTAAAAGTAGTCTGGCACCATCATAAACACTGCCCTTGGGATAGTTTTTACTATTTCCCCGCAACACTCTTTCAACTGCATCGGGGTGACTCAAAATAACAACCTGGTTATTAAAGGGAAGTTTTAGTTTGTAACAAGGACCATATTTTTTAGAATAAAATATAAATGTGCCAAGAATGCCCCGCTTAAAAAAAGTAGGGACAACTTCAACCCAGGGTGAAGCATTTGAGCCTGGAAGATTTTTTTTAAGTTCAGTCATAGAGTTATTTCTGGGACAATTTCAATCAGAGCAAAGCTATTTGTTTTATGATTTCTGTCTTGAAAAACACATCCTTCCCAATTCTGAGAAGGATGAATAAAAGTTAAAAATTAGCGGATATCAACTTTTAAAGTTTCTGGTGATGTTTTTGCTGTTTTAGGGATATTCAAATCTAAAACACCATCAACATACTCAGCTGTTATGGCACTTTGATCAATATTGTCAGGCAAATCAAAACGTCTGACAAAAGTACCATGAAAACGTTCTATACGATGTTGTTTTTTATCCCTGGTTTCTTCTTCAGTCTTACGTTCACCTCTTAGTGTCAGTACACCATTAGAAATCGATACATCAATACCGGCTTTCTTAATTTTACACTTTAACATATTTACACTTAAATATTGTCAAATTTCCCCTATCATTAATGTATTACATACTGTAAATCTCTAATACTTTATAAATTTACTTATTGCGCTCTTATTTCATTTAATGAAGTGTATTACGTTTTTATGATTTGGGCAATTTGACGCAGTCCGAGCACAATAATAAATGCCAGGTTCTGATGCGGATCACTAAATAAAGCATTACATATTCATATACTCAGTGGTTACCTTTTAGAAACACTTATTTAGCTTTTATAATTTGTAAAGTGTCTTTGAGTTACCTATACTTGATTTTCAGTGATTGATGCCGAGGTATATTTTTTTTATGATCGATGACATTGATGAACGTCTCAATAGCAGGCTTGGCAGGATTCATGCCCGCCAGCGGCTTGGTATTGAAGATGGCTCATTACCCCGAATATTTGGTAAAGGAATCAATTTCTTCCATCCGGAAAACTGGTATTCAGGTCATGCAGTGATCCGTTATTTACTTAAGTTCAGTGGCTTTTACTGGCGTGGAAGACGCAATGCCCTGGATATTCAGATAAGATACAACGATATTCATCTGCCCCATCTGCCATCATCTTTTAAAGGTTTTAAAATTTTACATCTTAGTGATCTGCATGTGGATATGTATCCTGCAGCTACCGAGGCTTTGATGAAAACTATTCAGCAGCTGGAATATGATCTTTGTGTTATTACCGGTGATTACCGCGCCAGGACTTTTGGTCCAATCGATGAGGCGATGGCAGGTATGCGTTCCTTGTGTACGGTGTTGAAAAATCCTGTTTATGCGGTACTTGGAAACCATGATAGCATTCGTATGGTGCCTGTTCTTGAGGATATGGGCATAAAAATGCTGCTTAATGAATCTATTGAAATCAGCCTGAATAACGATTCTATATATATTGCAGGCATTGATGATGCGCATTATTTTCGTGTTGATAATATTGAAAAATCTGCTCAGGGAATCGTTCCGGAGTCAGTTTCGATACTGCTCTCACATACGCCTGAGATCTATCGCCAGGCCGCTTATGCCGGATTCGACATATTTTTGTGTGGTCATACCCATGGTGGACAAATATGCTTACCTGGAGGGATTCCCATCACCCTTGATGCACGTTGTCCCCGATACATGGGCGCAGGTGCCTGGCGTTATAATTCCATGAACGGATATACTTCGGTCGGGGCTGGTACCAGCATTGTCAATGTAAGATTAAACTGCAAGCCAGAAGTAACGCTCCATCAGTTACACCGTGAGGAATGAGTCAATACTATTTTATTGACTGATAGCTTTCAAACGTTTCCGTCAAACAATATCTTTGAACGATTAATCTATTAATAAGGTCGATTACGAATGTGTAATTGATACAATATTCGGGACAGCAGGATTTCAACAATCCAGAAAATAATCACCGTTATCATTACCTCGAGCCATCCTAATGCCAATGATTGAGAGCATAC
Organism: Gammaproteobacteria bacterium; assembly: GCA_028571885.1. Lineage (GTDB taxonomy): Bacteria > Pseudomonadota > Gammaproteobacteria > GRL18 > GRL18 > GRL18. Next base: position 3,399 of record JAPVVU010000129.1, read on the forward strand.
CCATAAAGGCAATAGGGATTCAGGTATCTGATCCAGTCCCGGTAGCTGGCTGCTTGAAGGCAAACCCAAACGGCGTTTGATAAAACTTGATAGTAGATCGCCAGCCATGGCCAAAGCGCCTATGGTTGCGCCCAGTTGCCAGTGAAGGCCAATCAGCCAGGCCGTTACTGCAGTGCATAGAATGGCTAAAAGAACGCCGGGGAAAGTTTTTGATTCACCAAACCAGGGATATCCATCAGGTGCTTTAAGATGAAAATCCAGTGGATATGCAAAATACCGGCCAAATAGTTTTCTCCCTATGACCGGTGTACCGTTGGCAACTATTAATAACAGCAGCGCATCGAACATAGTGAGTTTTCCGTTTATTATTCAAAGAGATTTATATACTTAATCTAAGTTCGGGGCAAGAATCGAGTTTAATAATATTGTGTGTTGTTAGTAAGAATAATAACTGCAAGCTGATGAAAATGAAATAGTTATCCTTAAGTTAATGGCATTGATGTACGTAAAGTAGTTAAGCAAAATTTTTTTGAACTTTTTAAAGCCTGGCATATTCGCAAAACACGTGGGCAGGAACGTTATATAGGGACTACTGCTCTTGGCTATATTTATGGTGAAAAAGTGAAACGATTAATTTTTAATCTGTTCCAGATACCATACGTATTACTGGCGTAACGAACGATAAGGTCTGCATTATGTTGAATATACATTGAAAAACAGCATTGAATTTCCTATAATTTAAAAACGTCTGGCATGTGGAAGGATAACTACGTGGCTAGATATAGAGAAAACTTTAGGTTAATGGACAGATTGGTCTGGACATATACAGGAGAGTGTCAATGAGATATAACAAAACAGTATTTATGACTTTAGGGTTGCTCAGTCTTATTCTAAGCGGTTGTAGTTTCAATAGTTATCAAGCACCCAAAGATGTTGATTTAATCCCGGTCAGTCAGGAAGCTGCAAAAAATCTTCTGACCAAGAGTAAAAAAGCCCTGCCAAAAAACAGTCTGGTTGTTGTCAGTAGTTTTGTTAATGTGGATCAGCTTAAGCAGACCTCATCATTTGGCCGTATTGTCTCCAGTCAGATAGCTTCGGCATTTTTTAACTCAGGTTACCGTATTAAAGCCATGGAGTTACCGACCGAACTTTTTGTCCAGTCAAATAGTGGCTTTCTCCAATTATCGTCAGAAGCCATAACTGCTCTTAAGAAGCAAGGCGCATCGGCTCTCGTTGTGGGAGTCTTTGCTCCAGGCAGGAGAACAGCATATGTAACTACCAGAATGATAGATATTGATACTCAGGAAGTAATATCCAGCACAGATTTTTCAGTACCAATGGGGCTGGATGCCAAAGTGCTGCTGAAGTCCAGAAAAACCGGCTCAAATCTGACAGAAGAGCAGAAAAACCAGCTCAAAGAAGACTTAAAAAAAGACTGACGCTGGTCTATTTTCACTACAAAGTATTGTAACTGTTCAGTAAGTATTTAGTATTTGCTGAACAATTATTGCCAATTCATTGAAAGCCGTCCTTCAGATATTGAAATAATTACCTGATATTTTGCTGAGTTTGCTGAGTTGCCTTGCGGAACCCCCTGCTATTGTTCTGGTACGCCATCCTTTTTATCCTGCTTATCTTTGATCAAATTTAGGACACCTCCTAAATGTTTATTACTGACCATTTCATCTTGATCGAGTTTACTTCATATCATAGGGTACACTTAGAGCACGAAATTTTAAATAACTGCTATTATTAAAAGATGACTTACCGCATTTTTACTCATTTTAAACTCACGACCTTTACCTGGATTCTTTCGGGTTTGATGGTATTAGCTACGGCAGTAATTTTTGCTGGTTCTGTCTTTATTGAAAAGAATATTGTCGTTATTAACAAGGCCTGGGTGCTCTATCAAACAGATCTCAGCGAAAAAGCTCGCCTAGAAGGGGCATTACGTGCAGCAATTGGCTATGGTGGCATGATTCATGATTTTAAAAATTTTGTTTTGCGAAATGATGAAAAGTATAAGGAAGATGCTGAATCACATCTTGGTGCGGCCGTAGCGATTCTGGAGCAATATAAAGCTTTGGAATTAACTACACCGGAAATCGTTGCAATTGAAGACATCCTCAGCGTATTTTCAGCTTATAAAAAAGCCATACACAAAAGCTGGGATATGATAGAAAAAGGCAACAGCATCATCGAAATAGACCAGGCTGTAAAAGTTAATGATGAACCTGCAATTCGAGGTTTGAAAGTACTTCGTGATGAAGTTGTCTTCAGAAAGAACAATAACTACCAGCTAAGTAAGAGTCGTATTCTTGCTGATTTACGTGCCGCAATGGGGTATGGCGGTATGATTCACAAGTTTAAAAATCTCATTCTACGACATAATGATTTACAACATGATGAAGGGCAAGATATTTCCCTGGTTAATGAGATCACAGCTAAGATACATTCAGCAAAAGATTCAATCAGCCAATATCGGCAGCTTACGTTACGTGGAGCTGAAGCGCTGGCACTCAGTGATATCGAATCAGTGCTGGAAAATTATTTGAATAATATAAATGAAATACACCAGCTGATGGCATTACATAAATCTGTGATGAATATTGATGATTTAGTTAAAGTAGATGATACGCTATCTTTACGTGGGTTGATGTTACTGGAACAGGAAATTAATCGACAGGTTAGTATTTATTCAAATAATGTCAGCAATGCACTTGAAGAGGTAAATCAGGCAATAATATTTGGTAAGTGGGGTGGTGTGATGACTATTTTTATAGTCATGCTCATTGCTATTGTGCTTATTCGTTTCTATGTTATCCAGCCAATCCATAACCTGACAAAAAATATGGTGAGACTTGCGGATAATAGGCTCGATACGGAAATTAGTGGCATTTTAGAGAAAAATGAAATTGGCCAGATGGCACGTACTGTCATGGTTTTTAAAAAAAATATGATCAAGCAGCAGGGTTCTGAACAGGCGTTGATAAAAGCCAATGAAAAAATGGAATTACGATTAGCTGAAAATAAAGAACTGCGAGAGCGCTCGGAAGAACAAACCACTAAAGCATTATTAATGTCTGAATATATGGTAGAGGCACAGAGAGCCTCTGAAAAAGCCATGCTCAGGGCTGAGAAAGATGAGCTGTTTGTCAGTTCAATATTAAATGCGGTCAGAGATGCCATCATAACTATTAATATAAAAGGCATTATCGAATCTTTTAATCCGGGAGCAGAAGATATATTTGGCTATAAAGCCTATGAAGTAATAGGAAAAAATATTTCAATACTGATGCCTGAACCTTATAAGAGTGAACATGATTCCTATCTTGAACAATTTGCTGAAGGCAAATCGCATCGTGATCAGAGTAATTCTCTGGAACAGCTGGCACTACGTAAAAATGGCGAAACTTTTCCTGTTGAAGTAACACTGAATACGGTACATATTGCTGATGAGATTAAAGTTACAGGTGTATTACGAGATATTACGGAACGAAAAAAATGGGAAGAGAAGATCAATCAGTTGGCTATGACAGATCCTTTAACTGGATTGGCTAATAGAAACCAATATGAACAACGTTTGAGTGAAGCTGTTCAGTTGGTAAAGCGAAATAAAATACAGTTTGCTCTTCTAATAATTGACCTTGATAAATTTAAACCAGTTAATGATAAATACGGTCATGCAGTGGGTGATATTTTGCTGCAGAAGGTGGCTGAAATATTGCTGGAGTCGAGTCGGGAAGTAGATACAGTTGCACGGCTGGGGGGTGATGAATTTGCCATAATAATCAATGGTATTAATGAACCTCAAGAAGTGTCAATTGTGGCAGAAAGAATTCTTAAAAAACTTTCATCGCCAATTGTAATTGAAAATAATAAAATTCAAATCGGTGCCAGTATGGGTATAAGCTGTTGCCCGGCCGATACAGCTGAAATTGATTCTCTTATGCGTATGGCTGATGAGGTTCTCTATCTATCAAAGCAGGAGGGTAGACACACTTACCGATATTACAGTCAAATACAGAAGTAACTACAGTGACTGAAAATATGTTGTTTTGAATGATTCCCCCCTATTTGGGTCGTTTGGGGGAGAGTAGGATATTGATGTGCTGCAATGTAGTAAATTGTAAATGCATGCTAGCTGGCTCTGAATACGTCTGTCTGGGCTTAATGGTTTTTGGTTGTACCATGGAAGATGGTTCACAAGTGACATGTAATGACGACGGTGTTGTTTCTGTTAGAGTTCATCCTGATCATTCAGTCAGTGTAACGAATTCAAACAATGAGGAAACAGCGGTTGATGGCAAGTGGGTAGGTTACGTTCCTCGGTTCAATTAAAGATTCAATTAAAACGAGTCGTGTTGCTCGTCTATTAAGGAATTGTTTGTCTCATGCTGCTCAATTGATGGCCATTTATTTTGCTTAAAAAAAATAAATGGCCATGCGTATCACACGAAGTCTATTCTATTTTTATAAAGTATCTAAATAAGTATTCCACCAAAAGTAGGCCCCATGAGGGGAAATAGTGAGCATTGATTATTTAATGATCCGCATTAGAAC
>JAPVVU010000130.1 GCA_028571885.1 Gammaproteobacteria bacterium
TATAGTTTAATGCACCACCAAATGCGCCATTTCCAGTAATTTTAGCATCACGATCCGGATCAAAAATTTGAACACCAAAGTCAAAACGGTTACCAACACGAACCATAGCGGCCGGGTTATCCGCACCAGAGACAGCACTGTCAGCGATAGCGATACCAACACCGGCACGACCATTGGCTTTAGTACCATTACCCATCATAAACATACCATTAGTTGCCATGGCGGTAGTAGGAATTAAGATTGCTGCAGTCACTGCTGCGGCTAAAAGACGATTTTTAATCATTACGGTTGAGCTCCTTCAAAAAACTATTTTTATGTCAGATAATTCGTTGCCTTTGTCCTCCTGTAATCTATTGAACAGGTAAAACTAAACCTTAAAATGGTTTACAGCAAAAAATTACGATTGTTCTAAATATTAAGAAAATATCACGCTTAAGCATTTGTTATTATTAAATCTTTAATCGAAAAAATACCGACTTCGGGGATAAAGAAAATATCTCTATTTTTTTAATTTCTAAACTATTTCAAACGATATGTTGCAAACTTGCAACAATCTTAGTCAATGTAAGTCATTTTGTACACTGTCATGGTGAATGTCAAGTAAAAACAACGGTTCAAGTGGTTGATTTATTACTTTTACACTAAGTTAATTCATGCTTATATGCTTATTTAACGCCTAAAGAAATGACTAAATAATCTTTATTAACAAGAGATTATTACAATAACCTTACAATAAACTTGAAGATTGTCAAGTAAATCAAAACAAATTGCTCGACAATTCTCAAAAATCTTGGTATTTTTGATGAAAATATTATTACATTGTTGCTTTTTATTCATTTTTTATGAACAACACTTCATCTATTGACAGTTTTAGATGTATATTGTGTGCTAAATACAACACTTCATACTTCTTTTGTAGAGAATGGGAATACTTCATGCTTTTATAAATTAATAAGCGTGTTATTTTACACAAGCTATTATTTTCTGATAATGAAAGGGAATGCTAACCAATGAACAAATCGCTTCAAGCAGCCGTTGCGGCTTCTACCCTCGTATCCACTCTATGTCTGACAACCACCGTCTGCGCTTCAGGTTTTGCAATTATTGAAAACAGTGCCAGCGGTATGGGCCAGGCATTTGCCGGCGCTGCTGCTGTTGCAGAAGATCCTTCAACTATTTATTTTAACCCTGCCGGTATGATGTATCTCGAAGGCACACAGGTTACTGCCGGCATGCATATTATTGACTCCGATGCAGATTTTAAAAATAAGGGTAGTACTAATCTGGCACTAGCAGGCGTGCCTCAAGGAGGTGAAGGGGGTAATGCTGGCGATACATTTTTTGTTCCTAATTTTTATTATGTCCAGGATTTTGGTGAAAAATATAAAATTGGTATAGGTGTCAATGCACCGTTTGGATTGGGCACTGAGTATAATGATGGCTGGATGGGTCGGTACACTTCAACTAAATCTGAAGTAAAATCAGTCAACATCAATCCTGCCATTTCTTTTCGTGCTAATGAAAAACTGGCTATTGGTCTTGGTATGAATGTCCAATATATTGAAGCTACTCTGAAAAAGGATATTTATCAGGCAGCACTGGGAAGTCCGGATGGTCATGCAAAAATGGATGGTGATTCCTGGGGAGTCGGCGTTAATTTCGGGTTTATTTATGAATTACAGCCTCAAACCCGACTGGGCGTTCATTACCGCAGTGAAATATCACAGACTCTTAAAGGTAAGGTGAAATATAAATCAGTACATCCTATCCTTCAACAGGGTTTTGGAAAAATCAATAAACGAGTGGAAGCCCAAATTGATTTACCTTCAACATTCGCTGTCAGTATGACACATCAGCTGAACAACAAATTAACTCTTCTCGCGGATGTTACATTTACCAACTGGAGCAGCTTTGATGAGTTACGTATTGAAGGCGGTGATGCTTTTGATCCAGTGGATCTGGTTGAAGAAAAATGGAATGATATCTATCGTTATTCACTGGGCATGAAATACGCCTATAATCACCAATGGACATTCAGAACTGGTGTGGCTTTAGATGAAACACCCATTGACGATAAATACCGTACTTCCAGAATTCCTGGTGACGATAGAACATGGCTTAGCTTTGGTGCCAGCTATTCACCAAATAATCAATTAACAATTGATGTTGGTTATTCTCATTTATGGGTAGAGGATGCAAAAATTGATGAAGAATACGCACTTCTCACTGGTAGCGGTACTTTGAGGGGTGAATTTGATGCCGATGTTGATATTTTGAGTGCCCAGGCAACCTGGAAGTTTTAAAGCAGGTTGAAGCGTTCAGCGTTCAGCGTTCAGCGTTCAGCGTTCAGCGAGAGTAAAAGAAAAGGTTATCTGTTTTTCAAGTGGTTTTTTCTTATCTGTTGATTTTTCTGAACGCTAAAAACTAAAAAAGCCCCTGTATCAATTGATACAGGGGCTTTTTTTTGCTTACTTTTTACTTTAAAGCAAGCTGGGGCAATTAAGCTTTCTTGATTAAGAACTCAAATTTACCGCCATTTTCGCTGCTTTCCATCAATTCATTACCAGTTTGGTTAGCAAAAGCTTCAAAGTCTTTTACTGAACCCGGATCGGTAGCAATGATGTGAAGAACCTGACCGGCATCTAATTCTGCTAATGCTTTCTTAGCACGTAAAATTGGAAGTGGACAGTTTAATCCTGAAGCATCTAATTCTTTATCAAAGTCAGCCATTAATATTACCTCGCCTCTTTATGAGTATTATTGAGTTATTGTGTCTATAAATTAGTGAAAACTGAGTGTAGCTTAAAATTTTGCTAACCACCAGCATCTTTACCCGAATATTCTAATACAGTTTAACAGCGTTTAACAAGTCTGCCAAAAGGGATAGAGAGAATAGTGCTAAGCGTTAAGTGTTCAGAGCTCAGCGTTCAGAAAGAGCCAAATCAACAGCCCCTCGGGAAACGGCCTGGTTATATAATGCTTTTAAGTTTTTTCTTTTGCTCTTTCTGAACGCTATCTCTACACTGCTATAGGTAAGCCCATTTGTGCCCAGGTAACGATCCCGCCACGCAGGTTATATACATTATCAACACCCTTTGAAGCCATAAAAGCACATGCCTGAGCCGAACGTGCCCCAGTCTGACAATAAAAGATGATAGTGTCATCGTTTTTAAATTCTTCTACTTTCAATGGAATGACATGGAGTGGTAGATTCTCAGAGCCATTAATTTTACCTCTGGCCACTTCTGCCGGAGTACGCACGTCAATTAATTTAACGTTCTCCGGGAGATTTTCCAGCTGAAGACTCAGCTCATTTACATCAATTTCTTTTATACCGTACATTAAAAGATCCCCCTGTACAAAGTGTAAGCATGTATTATAAAATTGGTCAAAGATGACAATTTAAAAAAAAGAATTTAATTATATAGTAATATAGTAGGTTATTTCAAGTTAATCTTATTTATGATTCAAAATCAACACGTTTGCAATAATAGTTTGAACTAATTATAAAACTACTCATCTAAAAAGAGAGTATTTAATAAAATACACCCGATGGAATTTACTGCCTGCCCGTCCTGAAAATGGCAAGGTATGCTGAACAAAGTAATTCTATCACAAAAAAATTAATGGATTCTTCCTGCTTGTGAATAAGTATTTCATCTTAACTATCAACTTATTTTTATGCATCAGTCTGCTCTATCGGCCAGTTTATGCTAAAGAAATTGAATTACCTGATATGGGTGCATCATCCAGCGTTGCTCTAACACCTCATATGGAGGAAAAAATTGGTCGGGATATTGCGACACAAATCAGAAATTCTCATCAGATCATCGATGATCTGGAACTGAATGAGTATTTACAAAACCTTGGTTATTCACTCGTTGCTAATAGCGATGATGCCTACCAGAATTTCCATTTTTTTCTTATTGCTTCAAATCAAATTAATGCCTTTGCAACACCAGGGGGTGTCATCGCGGTCTATAGCGGACTTTTTTTAACGACAGCGACTGAAAGCGAACTGGCTTCAGTAATAGGTCACGAAATTGCACATGTCACTCAACGGCATTTAGCCCGTGCTTTTGAGAAATCCAGCCAGCTGAGTCTGCCTATTATGGCCGGCATGATTGCCGGTATACTACTGGGCGCAGCAAGTGGTGATGGCGGCCTTGGGGCTGCCGCAGCAGTGGGTTTATCTGCAGCCGGGCAACAGTCACAAATCAATTATACTCGTGCTAATGAAAAAGAAGCTGATCGAATCGGCATGCGCTATTTAAGCCTGTCAGGATACAACCCTTCGGGCATGCCGGATTTTTTCCAGAAACTCGAGCGCAAAAATCGTTATGTCGGTAAAAATTATCCTGAATTTTTACGTACCCATCCCGTTACTATTAACCGTATTGCTGAAGCAACTCAACGGGCAGAACAATACGAGAGTAAAATAGTAACCTTTAAAAGCCCTCTCAGCTATCGCCTTATGAAGGCTAAACTGATGGTTATAACCGCAGCCAATGCAGACAGAGCGGTTCAGTATTACCGCGCTAAAGTCAAAAAAAACAGACTGTCTATTCATCCTGAATACTACTACGGCTACGGACTTGCTCTATTTAAAAAACAGTCCTATGCACAGGCTATTGAAGTATTAAATAGACTCAGTGTTTCTGCACCTCAAAACACATCTTATACAATTGCTCTTGCCAAAGCCTATATTGCCAGTGATCAAAAAACAAATATTAAAACAGGAATGAAGTTATTATCAGATGCCACAAAAAACAAACCCTATAATCTGGTACTCACAGCTAATTATGCTTATGCACTAATACAAAATGGACAGCTTGAAAAAAGTATTCTATTACTGGAAAACTACAATAAGGATAACTTCAAACATGCATCCATATATAAGCTGCTGTCTATCGCTCTGGGCAAAAAGAAAGAACTTGTAAAGGCACATATTGCTGAATCGAATTACTATTATTTAAAAGGCATGTTGCCAGCGGCCATTGAACAATTAGAAATTGCCAGAAGAATTACCCCCCAAAAAGACTACTATACCCTGTCAAAAATTGATGCAAGAAAACATGCCTTCAAACAGGAAAAAAATCTTTATAAGCTGGAAGAAGATTAATTTGTTTAATTTTTGAGCTTTATAACAATTTAAATCCTAGACTCTGAATTTTATCAACTTTTATTATCATCAAAACAACTTTTCATTAGTCAAAACAATCATTTAAGATTTTGCTAACTTACTAATTTTATTATAACTTACTGGCTTTTTCTCTTTTATAGTCATCAGCTATTGTAATAATTCATTAATACTGCTATTTTTACATCTGTTCAGACTGAACAAAACTTAAAATAAACGCCTATAACTGGTGCAAACGATGATTTTTTACAGATGGAAATTGTGCATTCACTTCTATCAGTACTGAATTATTTATTAAGTCAGTATTAGGAATAAATAAGTCACCTCACGGGACGGGATAACTTTTTAATAGGAGGAGTCGATGCGACGTTTTTCAAAAATCGTATCTACAACATCATTTATTGCTGTTGCAATTACCGGTTTAGGCTTAGCCTCAACCACTGTACATGCTGCTGGGATCAGCAAATCTAACATTGAAAAAGGCCAGGAAATTGCCTTTAGTCGAAAAAAAGGCAACTGCCTTGCTTGTCACGCTATCAAAGGGGGTAAATTACCTGGTAATATTGCTCCCCCATTGGTTGCGATGCAGCAGCGCTTTCCTGATAAAGCAAAGCTAAAAGCACAAATTTATGATTCAACCGTTGTAAACCCAAATTCAATTATGCCTCCGTTTGGACGTCACAAAATTATCAGTGACAAGGAAATTGATTTGGTAACAGATTATATTTATCAGCTTTAATCCTGATTAAAGACTGGAATCTGTAAAATAATGACACTGAATAAAAGATTTAGTAATGATGTGAGTAGAACATTAGAAAAACAAGGCCGAAGACTCTTCTTAAAAGAAACCCTGAGCGCCGCTGCAGTAACACTTGCAGTTGCTTCGGGACTTCTTTTACCCATGCAGGCATTTGCTTCATGGAATGAGGTTGCCTTTGCTGCCGACAATCTACAAACTGCCATTAAATCTGCTTTAGGCAGTGATTTATCAGAAGCCAGTAACAAAATCAGTATCAAAGCACCTGATATTACCGAAAATGGTGCTATTGTGCCTATTACTGTATCCAGTTCTCTGGAAGATGTCAGCACCATCACTATCTTCTCAGAGAAAAATTATGCACCTCTGGTTGCACAATTTAAACTGGACAAGGATTGTGATGCCTTTATTTCAACTCGCATAAAAATGAGCAAGACATCAAATGTCATCGCCATAGTTTCTGCGGGTGGAAAAAATTACAGTACTCGGAAAGAAGTCAATGTCACCATTGGTGGCTGCGGCGCTTAACAGGTAATTTGACATGGTTAAAAGTTCGATAAAAATCCGTGCCAAGATAAAAAATGGCACAACAACGGTAAAGGCTCTTATCAGCCATCCGATGGAAACTGGTTTTCGTAAAGACAAAAAAACGGGACAACCAATTCCAGCAAACTTTATTAAAAATGTAAAATGCGTGTCAAATAAAAAAGTACTTCTAAATTCCCAATGGGGGGTTGCTGTATCAAAAAACCCCTATTTGTCTTTTAAGTATTCTGGCGGCCGTTCAGGCGATATTATTAAATTCTCCTGGATTGATAATATTAACCAGTCTGACAGCATTGAAGCAAAAGTAAAATAGCAAGGATAATATCCAAAATGAAACTATCTAAAATGAAACCTCGTAATATAAAACCTTCTCGTATAAAAAGAGTGGTATTAGCGTTAACAACCGCTGCTATTCTTGGCGGCCTGTTTAGTAACGCTATGGCAACCACACCTAAAGAAGATCTGCAAAATTTCCGTAAATATTTTTATAAAAAATTTCCGGGAATATCACTCAATGAATTTGGTAATGGCGTTTATGCCATCGATCAACAATCCAGAGAGACCTGGGAAGCAATTGAAGAATTTCCTCCTTATGAAATAGACATTGAAGCAGGTGAAGAGCTCTTTAATACACCTTTTGCTAATGGTAATACCTATGCATCCTGTTTTAAAAAAGGCGGTATTGGCATTCGTCAGAACTTCCCATTCTACAGCAAGAAAAACAAGCAGGTTAAGACGCTTGAGCAGATCATCAATGAGTGCCGCACCAACAATGGTGAAAAACCTCTGAAATGGAAAAAAGGTAAAATTGCTGCAATTTCTGCCTATATGGCCTACACATCTCGCGGCAAGCCAATGGCTGTCAGAACACCAAAAACAGCGGATGAAATCAAATGGTATGAGCGTGGACGCAAGCATTTTTATGCTAAACGCGGTCAGTTGAATATGTCTTGTGCAAACTGTCACCAGGATAATGCAGGTAACTACATTCGTGCTGATATTTTAAGTCCTGCTCTGGGTCATGTAACTCACTTCCCGGTTTACCGTGCTAAATGGGGCAGCCTGGGTACTATGCACCGTCGTTATGGTGGTTGTAACAAACAGGTTCGCGCCCTGCCATTCCCAGCTCAGAGCGATGAGTATAAAGCACTTGAATATTTCCATTCTTATATGAGTAATGGTATTGAAGTCAATGGCCCTGGTTCACGTAAGTAAACCAACAGCCATGAGCGCTTAATAGACATAAACGTCTAATAAAAAAGCCCATCACCTGGAAACAAGTGATGGGCTTTTTTATGCAAGCTCATGAAGAGCTCTTCACATTATCGCGTACTTTTAGTCTGTTTGACCACCGAAGCGGTCATTTGAAAAGAATGATGGGGCGTTCGAAATGTGGTGCTAAAAATGGATGATTGGATGGTGTGGTTAGCCTTTCTGGGGACGCTGCAAGTACGTCCCTGTAGCGCTCATCCTCGCCATCCATGGCTCGAAAAGCCCCCGAAAGGCTAACCACACCA
>JAPVVU010000131.1 GCA_028571885.1 Gammaproteobacteria bacterium
CAGAAACTGAACGATGTTTTCACAGTGTTGCTCAAAATTTTGGAATGAATGATCGCCACCCGATTCAATGATCAGATTAGTGTCAGAATATTTTATCTTAGCTAATCGATAGTCCAGAATTTCATCACCTGTCTGAAGCATGACCATGAGTTTTTGAGGATTTTTTAAATGCTGAATGATAAGATGTTTCAGTTGAAGAATATGTTCATGAGTGAATACATATTCTTCACCTGTATGATAATTAATATTTTTTCCTAAATAGTCAATGAGCAGTTCATCAGGGTTGACAGCCGGGTTAACTAATACTGCTTTCAGAGCATATTTCCGGGCTAACCAGGCTGCATAAAATCCACCCAGAGAGCTGCCAATCAATGCTATTCTTGTTGATTTTATGTGTTGTTCAATACATTGTGACAATGTATTTATCGCATCAGATGGAAAATCGGGAAGTTGTGGTGCAATAAATTCATCAAACGGATGATTTTTTGATAAAAAATTAAAAAAACACTGAGCTTTAAAGGATTGCGGCGAACTATTAAAGCCATGTATGTAGATGAACAACATTGTACTAATTGATTATTTTAGTTTAAATTCTGCTTTTATACTTTTAATTTTTTCAGCAGCCTGCTTTTTTTCAGTCGAGGATAGTTCTTCACCCAATTGTGTGACTGAGCCTGATGCGTCCGAAAAACCATTGTCTGCTGAAATTTTTAACCAGGCATATGCTTCAACCAGATCAGCACTGCTACCCTGTCCATTGGCCAGCATTATGCCGAGATTATATTGTCCTTGTTTGTGATTTTTCTCAGCAGACTTTCGTATCCATTTTTGCGCCTGTCCTATATCCGCCATAACACCATTACCCTGATAATACATTATCCCTAAGGCAAATTGAGCATTGCTATCGCCTTTTTTCGCCATAGCAGTGCAAACATCAGACGCTTCATAAAATTCTTCTTTTTGAACTAAATCAATACATTTATTGGCAAACACAGTTTGACTTAACATGAGAAAAAGTAAAATTGCTGGATATCTCATCATTTTTTCCTTTTTTATTTGGTAATAAGTTACTTTAGAAAATTAGATATAAAGTTAAAAAAAATTTATAAGAAAAAGGTAATTTTTTTGATACAGGATTAACATAATTTTATCCTTTATCAAGCAGATCATCAAATTCTTCAGAGTGATGTAAAACATTATGAGTTCTACGCTTTAAGCCTCGAATCCCTCCTGTTTGATGAATAAATAAGGCTAAAAATAATATTAAGAACATGATATGCACCCACCACATACCGATTAAAGGATCAACCACTCCTTTACGCAGCCAATTCATTGCAACAAGGAGTAAATTGGAATAAATAATATACAAAAGAATTGCAAAAGCCATTTTTGCATAGCGACCTTGCCGAGGTGCACTTTTACTCAGTGGTACCGCTATCATAGCAAGAAGAATCATCATTAACACTTGTGAAATACGCCATTGAAGTTCCGCAATATATTTAAGTTTATCGCTTCCATACAACTTGTATGAAGGCATAGATTCCTTATCAAAATCAATTGTAGATAATGTTTTGCCTTCCAGTAAAACGCCATAATTTTCAAATTTAATGAATCGATAGTCTAATGAGCCAGGCGTGCCGTCATAACGATTACCCTTTCGAAAAACAATATAACGAGCCCCCTGTCTTTTGTCTGTAACTATACTCGCATTTTGAGAAGCCATAACACTGCTGGTATCACCATTAGTAACATGTAGAAAAACATTGCTTAATTTAGAAGGCTTAGGCATATCCTCTGTATATAACACGCGTGATCCATTATCAGCTGAATTAAATTGTCCAGGCGTAATTAATTCAATATCAGCCTCAGCTTTAAATGATTCTTCTGCATACTGCATTTTATGATTAGCCCAGGGAGCAAGAACGAGTGCCAAACCTATTTCAAGAAACACGAAAGAAAACAGAACGATTGTTATACTTTTTAGTAAGGTTCCAGGGCCGATGCCACAGGCAGAAAGTGCAACCATTTCACTGTCTTTATAAAGTCGACTAAGAGCAAGCAAAATAGACAAAAATAATGTCAGAGGAAGAATAAGGGATAAACTGGCAACATTTTTTAAGAAAATAAGAGAAAAAAGAAAATCAAGTGCAATTTTACCTTCTGCAACTGCAGATAAAGAACGAAGCAATTGAGTGCTCAAAATAATAAGAAAAAGCACAACAAAAACACCTAAAAATGTCCTTAATACTTCTTTTATTACATAATCCCTGATAATCAAATTGTCGCCTTTTATTACAATTATAGGCCATTTACAGGCACAACTTACAAACAAAATTGTATATTTTACTGGATTTGTTCAGTTTTTTCGTTAAACTACTTAATATAATATATTTAAGTAAATACAGGTATTACTGAAAAACCATTATAATGTCTGGAATACTCTTTATTTTAAATACATCTATCTTACAATAAAAAAAATAGAATACATAAGTCAGTTGATAGCCCTAAAGAGCAATTAGGCGTAATAATATGAAAAACTATTCTCTCTGACAATCGTTTTTACAATTAGTTACAAATTATTCATTAAAAAATTCTTAAAATCTCATAAACTATCAATTAAGTCATTTATATCGGTATGGAGTCAGCATGGAATTTAGTGTAAAAAGCGGAAGTCCCGAAAAACAACGCACAGCCTGTGTCGTTGTCGGTGTTTATGAACCCAGACGATTAACACCTTCTGCCCAAAGGCTGGATGATTTAACCGATGGTTATATTTCCAGTCTCATCCGCCGGGGTGATTTGGAAGGCAAAACTGGACAAACACTATTACTGCATAATATTGATAATACCCTTTGTGATCGGATTTTATTAATAGGTTGCGGACGAGAGCGCGATCTGAGCTTTACTCAATATCGAAAAATTATTTCCCATGCCGTCAGTACCCTTAATGATACAGGTTCAATGGAAGCCGTATTTTACCTCACAGAGTTACCCGTTAAAGGATGTAATAGTTCTCAACGAATTCGCCATGCTATCGAAGCAGCACAAAATTCACTTTATCGTTTTGATCAGTTAAAGAGTAAAAAGGATACAACACGTCGTCCATTAAGAAAAATTGTCTTAACCGTCCCTAATCGCCGTGATCTTGCTGATGGTGAACAGGCTGTACGTGAAGGAATGGCCATTTCTCAGGGCATTAAGATGGCCAAAGATTTGGGTAATATGCCCGGTAATATTTGTACCCCTTCATATCTGGCTGATCGAGCAAAAACGCTCAGCCGTGTCTATTCAAATTTAAGTGCAGAAATTTTTGAAGAGGATGAATTAGAAAAAATGGGAATGAATGCCTTTTTATCAGTTTCTAAAGGCAGTCGCCAACCCGCTAAAATGATCGTCATGAGTTTTTTAAACGCTGACCCGTCAAGGCCGCCAATCTGTCTGGTTGGAAAAGGGGTGACCTTTGATTCAGGTGGAATTTCTTTAAAGCCCGGTGCAGCTATGGATGAAATGAAATATGATATGTGTGGTGCTGCTTCTGTTTTAGGGACTCTTAATGCCATTGCAGAGCTGCAGCTGGAAATTAATGTGGTCGCTGTTATTCCGGCCACTGAAAATCTTCCTGATGGTCTGGCCAGTAAACCTGGCGACATTGTCACCAGCTACTCTGGCACCACCATAGAAATTTTAAATACAGATGCTGAAGGTCGACTCATTTTATGTGATGCTTTAAGCTATTGTGAACGTTTTAACCCTTCTGTTGTGATTGATGTTGCAACTCTGACAGGCGCCTGTGTTGTGGCTCTGGGTAAACATGCTGCTGGTTTATTCAGCAATCACAGCCCGTTATGCCATGAGCTTATCAATGCTGGAAAATCTACAGGAGACCGTGTTTGGGAAATGCCATTGTGGGATGAATATCAAGAACAGCTGAAAAGTAATTTTGCTGATCTGGCTAATATTGGTGGAAAAGAAGCAGGCTCTGTCACAGCGGCTACTTTCCTTTCTGCTTTTTGTAAAAAGTATCACTGGGCGCATCTTGATATTGCCGGGGTCGCCTGGAATTCCGGAATAAATAAAGGTGCAACGGGACGCCCTGTCTCATTACTCACTCAATATGTCATTGATCAGTTGGATAATTTTAAATAAATGATGCAGATTGATTTTTACATTTTAGGTGAGAATTCACATAGAGACATTAATCAAATGGTTTGTCGCCTGTGTGAAAAAGCACTCGATCAAGAAATGAATGTGCTTATTTACACAAAATCACCTACTCAGGCCCGCCAGCTCGATGAACTGTTATGGACATTCAAAGCAAACAGCTTTATCGCACATAAAGACCAGGTCAATGAGCCACAAGCTGACACATCATTTTTTTACCCTGTGCTGATCAGTTCAGGAACAGCAACGGATGAAACAGATGTTGGTGAATTTCAAAGAGTATTTGCTCGATACAAGCAGTTACTCATTAATTTAACAGCTGAAACACCTGTTTTTTTTCAACAATTTAAACGAATAGCTGAAATGGTAGGCAACAACAATGATGAAAAAAAAATCGCCAGGAATCGATATCGTTCTTATCGCCAGGAAGGTTATACTTTAAATAAGTATGATCTTTAGACTCAATCAGATTTGGTATAAATTTTTGTGAATAATAAAAACGACGACAATAAATTTTCTTCAGCAATGGGTGATTTGAAAGGACTCCTGGATAAAGAAGGGATTGACTTCTCTTCAGAAACGAGTCCAGAAAAAAGTCCAGAAAAAAACTCTAAAATTAGTTCTAACACAGATACAATTCCTGCCATCGATATTGATACTCCTGAAATATCCCCTACAGAGTTACCTATTCTTAACGGCACGATAACAATAGTTGACTCAAAAGAGAGTGCCCCTGATTCAGTTGATCTTGATGACTATCTTTCAGATATTGAAGATGACAATATTGAGCTTGCTGATTTTGCTGACACCGTCAAAGAATTAGAAGAAAAAGTTGAATCTATCACTGAACCAGAACACCTTCATTTATTTGAACAAAGTGAATCGACCAATGTGCAACTAAAAAATCTGAAGAATAACCTACAAAAAAAGCTTGCCTTACAAATTGAAACAGAAATTGATAAACTCAAAATAAACCTGCTTACTTCAATGGAATTAGAAGTTAATGAATTGTTTGAAAACTTACCAAAAAAATAATGTGCCTGAAAATCTGCTCATGAATAGCTTTGTTAATAAGAATAAACCTCAATAAAACATCAAAATTAGCTGCTAAATAAATTTTGCAGCTTTTTCATCTCAAATTCCATAGACAAAAGTATTACCTTTCCTAATAGATCAGACTATAATATCAGGTCTAAATTTACCGTATCCTTAAAGAGTAAGCTAAGAGTAAACCTCCACTATGGAAAAAATATATAACCCTCATGCAATTGAGCAGCGCTGGTATGAGACATGGGAAAGCAATGGTTATTTCTCCCCCGATCTGACTAATTCTTCCCCGACAAGTGACTCCCCAAAGAAAGACAGTTACTGCATTATGATCCCTCCCCCCAATGTCACAGGCAGTCTGCACATGGGGCACGCATTTCAAGATACCATAATGGACACATTGACACGTTTTCACCGGATGAAAGGTGATAATACACTCTGGCAGCCTGGTACAGACCACGCAGGTATCGCAACTCAAATGGTTGTGGAGCGTCTCGTCAATAGTGAAGGAAAAACACGTCATGATGTCGGACGTGACGCTTTTATTGAAAAGATCTGGGAATGGAAAAAAGAATCCGGTAACACTATAACCAAACAACTCAGACGCATGGGCGCTTCTCTTGATTGGCAGCGCGAGCGTTTTACCATGGATGACGGGCTTTCTGAAGCCGTTAAAAAAGTCTTTATCCAGCTTTATGAAGAAGATTTAATCTACCGCGGCAAACGTCTGGTCAATTGGGATCCCGTATTACATACAGCCGTTTCTGATTTAGAAGTACTATCTGAAGAAGAAAATGGTCACTTCTGGCATATGCGCTATCCATTAAGTGATGGCAGCGGTTCACTTATTGTTGCAACAACTCGTCCGGAAACTATGCTCGGTGATACTGCAGTTGCTGTCCACCCTGAGGATGAACGCTATCAGTCAATGCTTGGCAAAACAATAAAATTGCCCTTGACTGATAGAGAAATCCCGATTATTGCAGATGATTATGTTGACCCCGAATTTGGCACAGGCTGCGTAAAAATAACCCCTGCTCATGATTTTAACGATTATGAGATGGGTAAACGACATAACTTACCTATTATCAACATTTTTACTGTTGATGCCGCAATCAATGAAAATGCACCAGAAAAATATCAGGGTATGGATCGTTATGTTGCCCGTAAAGAAATAATTAAAGATCTGGAACAAGCCGGCTTACTTGAAAAAATTGAAGATCATCGTTTGATGGTACCTCGAGGCGATCGTTCCGGCGCTGTTATTGAACCTTACCTCACTGATCAATGGTATGTAAAAATCGGACCTCTGGCTGAGCCTGCTATAAAAGCGGTTCAAGATGGCGATATTCGTTTTGTTCCTGATAACTGGAAAAATACTTATTATGAGTGGATGAATAATATCGAGGACTGGTGTATCTCGCGTCAAATCTGGTGGGGACATCGAATTCCTGCCTGGTATGATGAAGATGGAAAAGTCTATGTTGGCCATGATGAAAAAGCAGTCCGGGAAAAATATCAGTTAAATGAATCGATAAAATTAAGACAGGATGACGACGTACTTGATACCTGGTTTTCATCAGCTTTATGGCCCTTTTCCACTTTGGGATGGCCTGAAAAAACGCCTGAACTTGATACATTTTATCCAACCAACGTGCTGATCACAGGCTTTGATATCATCTTTTTCTGGGTTGCCCGTATGATCATGATGGGGCTCAAATTTACGGGCAAAGTGCCATTTAAAGAAGTCTATGTGCATGGTTTGGTCAGAGATTCGCATGGCCATAAAATGTCCAAGTCAAAAGGAAATGTCCTTGACCCGATTGATTTAATTGATGGTATCGAACTTGAAACTTTAGTAGCAAAGCGTACTAAAGGTATGATGCAGCCGCAAATGGCAAAGAAAATTGAAAAGGCAACACGCAAAGAATTTAAAGATGGGATCCCTTCTTTTGGTACTGATGCATTACGCTTCACCTTTGCTATTCAGGCAACAACTGGTCGCGACATTAAATTCGATATGGGCCGCATTGAAGGTTACCGAAATTTTTGTAACAAACTGTGGAATGCCTCTCGATATGTTTTAATGAACACCGAAGGACATGACTGCGGTATTGGTGGTAAAGAAAAACACAATGATATGATTTTTAGTCTTGCTGACAAATGGATTATTTCCCGTCTGCAGGAAACTAAAAAACAGGTCATTGATTCTCTAAACACCTATCGACTCGATCTGGCTGCCCAGGCTATCTATGAATTCACCTGGAATGAATATTGTGACTGGTATTTAGAACTTTCAAAATCTGTGCTTAATACGGATGATTCTAATGATCCTGGTTCTGATAAGACAGACGCTCATTTGCTTCTGGAAAAACAGCAGCAAGGGACACGGTATACCCTTGTTCATGTATTGGAGAACCTGTTACGGATCACTCATCCGATTATGCCGTATATCACAGAAGAAATTTGGCAGCGTGTTGCACCACTTGCAGGCATTACACAAAACTCTAGTATACAAGAGACTATCATGCTGCAGCCCTATCCTGCCCCGGATAATACTAAGATCGACCAGTCAGCACTGGATGAAATGAACTGGCTGCAGCAGTTCGTGCTGGGTGTCCGCCAGATTCGAAGCGGCTATGATATCAAACCGGGAAAACTTCTCACGGTTTTATTACAAAATGGCTCTGCGTCTGACAAAGAAAAGCTAATGAGTAATGAACTCATG